>CAKOKF010000021.1 GCA_934090775.1 uncultured Bacilli bacterium | reverse complement strand
AAGAAGGAAAAAAAGATCTTAGCCTTAGAATGTTAAATTCAATTTATCAAGAAATTTTAATAAGTAAAGAATATCAAGGCGATAGTTTTTGGATTAATTCAGCTACTAACTATTTAGTAGGATTAACTCTACTCTTATTTGCTAATGGCAAGGCGAGCGAAATCAATTTAGGTAGTATCTATGTTTTAATGATGGAATATGAGAGAAAAAGTTTTGACAAATTAAAGTCTTATTTAGAAAATTTATCTATTGCCAATAGTCTTTATTCTTACCTTTCGGGGACAGTTTTAGCACCAATTGACACTAGAGGCGGTATTATGGCTACTATTAAGGAAAGATTGAGTCTATATATTGGTAGTGAAAGCCTCTTAAAATTATTATGTTCAAATAATATCGAACTAGATTCTTTGAATAATCCTTATGCTCTATTTATTATTGATAATGAAGATTATTGTGGTATAACTAATGCTATTATTGATGAAATCAGCTTAATTTTAAAAAAATATAACTTAATAATTGATAATGCGGATAATTTAAATAAAATTATAAGATTAAATACTATTTTAGAAAATTACACAATTAATCAAACTAATTTATATTATATTAGCCGAAATAAAGAAAATGTAATCAAAATCTATGGAAATACAATCACTGATAAATTTACTAATATTATTGATGCGAGTACTAAGGATTATGAATTAACAATGATTGGCAGTTATAATACATTTTCTAATTTAGAAAATAAAGAAAATAATTATATTAATCCTAATAACATTCAATTAAGTTAAATTTTATTAAACAAAAAAGATTAGATTTCTTCATCTACTTAAAAGTAGTTTAGAATCTAATCTTTTTTTATTTTAATATTCGCAAGAACCAGGAGTACGAGGATAAGGAATAACATCACGGATGTTTTCCATACCAGTTAGATACATAATTAATCTTTCAAATCCCATACCAAAACCAGAATGGACAGTTGTGCCATATTTTCTTAGATTTAGATACCATTCAATATCTTGTCTATTAACGTTAAGTTCAGTCATACGATTTACTAATTTTTCGTAATTTTCTTCTCTTTGCGAACCGCCCATTAATTCACCACAACCTGGCACTTCTAAATCAACAGCAGCCACTGTTTGGTTATCGCTATTTACCTTCATATAGTAAGCTTTAATATCTTTTGGCCAATTTTTAATAAATACAGGACCATCAAAATATTCCGTAATATATCTTTCATGTTCTTTGGCGATATCTTCACCATATTCCGGAGTAAATTCCCATTTAACAGGAGCTTTCTTTAAAATATCAATAACATCTTTATGGTCAATTCTTGTAAATTTACTATTTACTAACTTTTCTAATTTTTCTTTTAAACCTTTTGAAACAAATTTATCTAAAAATTCAATATCTTCAGCACAATTAGTTAAAATATAATTTACAATGTATTTTAAGAAATCTTCTTCAATATCCATAAGTTGGTCTAAGTCACAAAAGCAAATTTCCGGTTCGATCATCCAAAATTCGTTAGCATGAGTCTTGGTATTAGAATTTTCCGTTCTAAAAGTTGGGCCAAAAGTATAAATCTTTTTAAAAGCATGAGCAAAAGTTTCACCATGAAGTTGGCCACTACCAGTAATGAATGCCGTACGTCCAAAAAGATCTTTAGACATATCAGCTTTGCCATCTTTCATTGGCACGTTATTTAAATCAAAAGTTGTAAGTTTAAACATTTGATCGGAACCTTCACAATCCGCAGTCGTAATTAAAGGAGTATGAACATACAAATAATTATTTTTACGGAAATATTCATGAATGCTTTGAGCAGCAGCACTTCTTATTCTAAATACTGATTGAAAAGTATTAGTACGAGGACGTAAATAAGCAATACTTCTTAAATATTCTAAAGTATGTCTTTTTGGCTGAATGGGATAATCTTCCGGGCAATCTCCTAATAAAATTACCTCACTAGCTACTAAATCAATATCTTGACCTTTGCCTTCACTTTTCTTTACAGTACCAATAACTTTGATAGATGAGCCAATATGAATATGGCCAATTTCTTCAAAATCTTTTAAAGTATTATCATAAACAACTTGCAAACTGTTTGTACAAGTACCATCAAAAAGGTTAATAAAGCCAAAAGTGGCTTGTTTACGATGATTTTTTACCCATCCACATATTGTAATTTCTTGACCAATTAGGTCTTTTGTTATATCTTTAATATCCATTTTTATGTTCCTTTCTTTTTTTCTTCTTATTTTATGGTTCTAGACGATTAGGTCCTCTAAATAAGAATTGAGTTTCTTTAACAGATGGAAGACCAAGTAAAAGCATAGTTAAACGATCGACGCCAACAGCGAAACCACCATGAGGAGGACAACCATATTTAAAGAATTCTAGATAGAATTTAACATCTTCGCCCAGTCCTTTTTCGGCAGCTTGAGCTTTTAAAATATCATAACGATGTTCTCTTTGGGCACCAGTTGTGATTTCAGAACCACGCCAAATTAAATCGTAACCTTGAGGAATATCATTTTTACGCATATGATAGAAAGCTCTCTTTGTTTTAGAATAATCAGTTATAAATAAGAATTCACTGTTATATTTATCCATAGCGTATTTATAAGCTAATTTTTCGGCTTCGGCATTTAAATCGCCAACATCTTCCGTTGGAATTACAAAATTATATTTTGTTTGCAATTCGTTATATAAGTCTTGTAATTTAATTCTTGGAAATGGTTTAGAAGGAACAATTACTTCTTTACCAAATACTTCTTTAATTTTATCACCATACTTTTCTTTAACTTTAGTTAAACCAGCAATTAGCAAATTTTCTTCCATATCCATAACGTCTTCATAAGAATCAATATAACTAAATTCTAAGTCAAATGAAGTGAATTCCGTGGCATGACGATTAGTATTAGAATTTTCAGCACGGAAAGCAGGCGCTACTTCAAAGATTTTACTCATACCAGCGGCCATCGCCATTTGTTTATAAAATTGTGGTGATTGAGCAAGATAAGCTTTGCGATCAAAATATTTTACTTCAAAGACTTCGCTACCTGATTCCGAAGCAGCACCAATTAATTTAGGTGTATGAATCTCAGTAAAATCTTCTTGATATAAGTAATCACGCATGGCGCCTACCATGCAAGATTCAATTTGACGAACTAACATATTTTTTTCGTTTCTTAAATCTAAAAAACGATAATCTAAACGAGTATCAATGGAAACACCATCTAAATTATTATAATCAAATGGTAAAGCTTCAGCTTTACTTACAACTTCGATAGTATCAGGGATTAATTCCATACCACCAAGTTTAACAGCTTCGTTTTCTTTTAAAATTCCTTCAACTTTGATAACCGAATCAATAGTTGTATTGCTCATAATTTCTAATAAAGGCGCATTTTTTTCTTCGCTCTTTTCAATTGTCATTTGAACTTTGCCTTTAGAATCTCTTAAGATGACAAACATAACCCATTTTTTATCTCTTATAGTATCAACAAAACCTTCAAATGTAATTTTTTCATTTAAATGTTGTTGTAATTCATTTACATATAATTTTTTCATGTTTTTCCTACTTTCTAAAACGAAAAAATTTCTATATTTGTAGGAGCGTTTATAACGCGGTGCCATCCTACTTCATAGAAATTTTCTACCTTTAATAATCTTAACGCGATTTGACGAAATATTTTTAAATTGGTTGTTTTTCACAAAAGGCTTTAATTTGCTCTCACCTACCGCAAACTCTCTTTTTAAAGTAACTTTTACTACTCTTTCCAAAATATTTATATTGTTATTTTAATGCTTATTTTTTCGAATGTCAATTAATCTTCAATAATTGCTTTAATTCGACGAATACCAGCGCTTGAGGCTTCTTCTTTTTTGATTTTGAATTTACCAATTTCTCCGGTATGTTTTACATGAGGGCCACCGCATAATTCACGAGAAACATCACCAATTTCGTAAACAGTTACAATATCAGGATATTTTTCAATAAACATACATTCAGCACCACTCTTAATAGCATCTTCTTTTTTCATTTCTTTGCATACAACTGGTAAATCTTCTTGAATCCATTTATTAACTAAATCTTCGGTTTGCTTCTTTTCTTCATCAGTAAGTTTATGATCACAACTAAAATCAAAACGCATTCTTTCATCAGTTATATTAGAACCTTTTTGATGAACTGTTGGGCCAATTACTACTTTTAAAGCAGCATTTAAAAGATGAGTTGCTGTATGATACTTTGTTTCTATTTCACTATTACCAGCTAAACCGCCTTTAAATTTTCCAGCGGAAGCTGTCCTTGATAGTTCTTGATGAGCTTTAAAACGTGCTTTGTAATCATCAACATCAACAGTCAAGCCCTTTTCAGCAGCCATCTCACAAGTCAATTCTAATGGGAAACCAAATGTATCGAACAAATGGAAAGCGGTCATACCATCTACAATTTGTTTACCTTCAGTTAATTTAGCAAATTCCTTTAAGCCTTTTTCTAATGTGCGACTAAATTTTTTCTTTTCGCTAGTTAAATTTTCAAAAACAGTATTTTCATTAGTAACTAGTTCTTGATAATATGGTTGATATTTTTTCAAAATAATTTTGGCTATCTCAACATCCCAATCACTATTAATATCAATATTTAGATTTCTAGCATGACGAATAGCACGTCTAATTAATCTTCTTAAAATATAGCCCTGATCAGTATTACTTGGCTTAATACCGGCTGGATCAGCCGAAATAAAGACAGCAGTACGAAGATGATCAGCAATAATGCGCATTGATTTTTCATTACCGACATAAGATAAACCGGAAATTTCTTCAATTTTCTTAATAATATCCGTCCAAATGCTTGATAAATAGTTATCGTTAACGCCTTCTAATATGGCTGTTGTTCTTTCGATACCCATTCCGGTATCAACATTTTTTTGAGATAATTCAGTAATACCATTTTTATCTTTATAATATTGCATGAAAACATTATTCCAAATTTCTACCCAACGATTATCATCTAAATCATAAGTAGCTGGTACTTCATCATCACTACGGAAATAAAAAATTTCTGTATCAGGGCCACATGGTCCAGCTTCGCCGGCAATCCAAAAATTATCTTCAGTTGTTTTGACAATACGAGATGCTGGAATACCTAAACTTAACCATTTATTGTAGCTTACTTCATCGAATGGAATATCGTCATTACCAGCAAATACAGTAACAGCTAACTTATCAACAGGAATATTTAAAACTTTTGTTAAAAATTCAAAACTCCAAGAAATAGCTTCATCTTTAAAATAGTCACCTAATGACCAATTACCAAGCATTTCGAAGAAAGTATGATGAGTAGTATCCCCAACTTCTTCTAAATCGTTAGTACGAACACATTTTTGGTAATCACATAATCTTTTACCATAAGGATGAGCTTCGCCCATCAAATAAGGTACAAGGGGTTGCATACCAGCTGTATTAAATAAAACAGATGGATCATTTTCCGGTACAACTGGGGCACTTGGAATTTGTTTATGTCCTTTACTTACAAAAAAATTAATATATGCTTCTCTTAAATTCATTTTACTTCCTCCAATATGCTTTCCAATTCTTTAGATAACTTTTCTAAAGAAACATATCTAATATTATAATCAAAATCATAGTAATCATCAAGATTTTTTTCGGTTACATGATTTTTTTCTTCATCGGTCAATCCATTATCTTCTTTCGATTCAATATAGATAGTTACACAATCAGGATATCTAAATTTACTTTCTTTAATTTCTTCAACCAATCTTGCATCGTCAATAACGATATTATCAAAATAATCTTTAAATATTTCTATATCATCAAAGACTCTTTTAATGAAGAAATCGTAACCAAACTCTCTACGAACTTTTTCCCCCATATTTTGTAAAAATAAACGAGGCTTATGTTCTAAATCCCAAGGCCAAGAAATCATTTCATAGGCATATAATTTTAAATATTTAGAAAATTCGGTAATTATGGTTTTTTCACCTAATTTATTGTAATGTTCTTTAATTAATTTAGCTAGAGTTGTTTTGCCACTGCCACTTTTACCCCCAATTACAAATAATCTCATCCTTATCACCTTTTTTTATTTTACTCTTTTTTTCTTATGTTTACTATGCTTTTTGCATTTTCTTATTACTTTTTCACATATTTTTGAAATATTTTAAGATTTTTTTTATTTTTATGTAATGATACTTAAATAATTATGATTATCAGTTATTTATTAGTTTAATTTTAGTTATTATTTTTAGCATCGATATAGTCTTCTACTTCTTTAATAGTCTTATTAAAATCGGTATAATTCGTATTAAACCACTTAATATCCATTTGATGATTAAACCAAGTATACTGTCTTTTAGCATAGTGTCTACTATTTTTCTTTATTAACTCTATGGCTTCATCTAGAGTTATTTTGTTAGCAAAGTATTGATATAATTCTTTATAGCCGATACCCGTCATTAAGGCTTTACTAAATATTTTCTTGTCATAGTAATATTTTGCTTCTTCGATTAAACCATCAGTGATCATTTTATCAACTCTTTTGTTAATTTTATCATATAAAATAGCTCGATCAGTTGTTAAACCAATACTAATAAATTGATAAAGAGGTTTACAAGGTACTTCTTCTTTTGCTTCTTTAGTTAGAAATCGCTCTAAACGTTTACGATTATTAACGTGAATATTACAATTTGGATCTTTTTCTAAGCAAAGTTTTAATAATTCTTCATTGGTATAATTAGTATAATCCTTTTTATCTTCTAGACTTTCTTCACTAAAACGATAATCATATAAGGCACTTTTTAAATACAAACCGGTTCCACCCACAAAAATGATATTATTATTTGGATGATTTTCTATAATCTTTCTTGCATCTTTTTGATAATCAAATACTGTATAATTAGTTTCGACAGGAACAAAGTCTAATAGATAATGAGGAACGTTTTCTTTTTCCCTTTCCGTTATTTTAGCAGTGCCTATATTTAAGCCTTGATAAACTTGCATAGCATCGCAGTTAATAATTATAGCGTTATATTTATGAGCTAGTGCAATTGATAAAGCTGTTTTGCCAACGGCTGTTGGTCCGGTAATACAAATAATCATACAAATACCTCCATACTAATGACGGGTTCCTTTCTTTCTTTCTTTTAAATTTAATAGTTTTTTCAATCTTAAAGCGAAAAATATTTAATTAATTCATAATACGTTTAAACATTCTATTTAAATCGTAACTACTAAAATTAATAATAGTTGGTCGTCCATGCGCACAGTTATAAGGATTATCGCAAAGTGCTAAATCATCTAGTAAATGTTGCATAACTTCTAATGATATACTCATATTAGCTTTAATAGACATTTTACAAGCCAACATAGCGGCGGCACGATCACGAAATTTCATCACATCAAAATTGCTACCACTTTTTATAACCATATCGATTATTCTTCTCAATCCTTCTTCTTCAAAGCCTTCTTTAAACCAAATAGGATGCTCTTTGAAAACAAAAGTATTTAAACCAAATTCTTCTAAAATAAAGCCCATACTTTTTAGTAAATCTAAATTTTTTTGTACTAAAATAAATTCGGTTGGGGTAAGTTCAATAGGCATTGGTACTAAAAGAGGGGTTGTAACGATTTTCTCAGCTTGAAAATATTTTAGAACTTTTTCATAATTAACACGCTCATGAGCTGCATGTTGGTCAATTAAGTAAAGACCATCATCACCTTGAGCGACAATAAAAGTCAAATTAATGGCACCGATTGGGTGCAAATGCAAAGCTTTTATTTTATTTTGTGATATTTCATTATTATTAGCGTTTTCTATCTCTTTAGGTTCCTCTTTAGTATAACTTACAGTATCTTCAGCAACGCTAAAATTAAATTCACCTTGGGTTGACTTTTGATTATTAAACGTATCATACGTATTATTACTATCATTATCAATTTGATGATTATTTTCAATAGTAATCTTATCTTCAATAATCGAATTTATTTCTTCTTTAGAGATTATATCATTAGTAGCTTTTAGTCTTTCCATAGCACTAGGTAATAATAAATTTTTATACAAGGCGTCTTTAATAGTCTTGGTTATTAAGTTATAAAGTTCATCTTGCTTACTAAATTTAATGTCTTGCTTAGTCGGATGAATATTAACATCGATTAAAGTTGGATCGGTTTCAATATTAATAACAACAATGGGATATTTACTATCAGGTTTATAAGTATAATATGCATCATTAATAGCGCGATTTAAATCATTATTGCGAATAACGCGACCATTAACAATTGTTGTCATATGATAACGATTAGATTTTAAAATTTCTGGTTTACAGATAAAACCTCTTATATCATAATCATCATTACTATTCTTTATTTCAATCAATTTAGAAGAAACTTGTAAGCCATATATTTCATGGATGGTTTTCTTTAAGTTGCCCGAACCACTAGTTTTAACCACGGGGCGGTCATTATTATTTAAGGTAAATTTAATTTGCGGATATGATAGGGCAATTTTTTCAATGTAGGAAACGCAACTTGCTAACTCCGTTGGTTCACTCTTTAAGTATTTAAGACGAGCTGGCGTATTATAGAACAAATTTTTAATGCTAATACGAGTCCCTACTCTTTTATCAGCTGGCTCATCAATTTCAAATTTGCCACCTTTAATATGTAAATGGGTACCAATGGTTTTAGCACAGGTTACTAGGTCAACCTCGGAAACAGAAGCAATGGAAGGCAAAGCTTCACCACGAAAGCCTAAAGTAGAAATGAAAAACAGGTCATCTTCACGAAGTAATTTTGAAGTGGCATGTCTTTGAAATGACAAAATGGCATCATCGTGTTCCATCCCACAACCATTATCGGTAATAGTGATACCATTTAAACCACCATTTATTAAATCAATAGTAATAATAGAACTACCAGCGTCAATAGCATTTTCAACTAATTCTTTGACAACTGAGGATGAGCGTTCAACGACTTCACCGGCCGCTATTTTATTAGCTAAATTATCACTCATTACGTGAATTTTAGTCATTTTGTCCTCCAATTAGCGAAGGTCTAAATTCAATTAAATCTTCAAGATTTTTACTGATTTTCAAATTACAAGGTTTCTTAATATTAATGAAACCCAAGTCTTTAATTACAATATCCGTATTGGCCATAATATTAACTTCAAAAGATTCATTATTAGGTTTAAAATCTCTTTTAATTACAATATTATTGTTGAAATAAGTTGTAACGCTGTTAAGATCAAAATTAGACAAGCGGTAAGTTTCTTCAATAAGAAGACTAGTATTTTCTTTAGTTTGGTAAGTTATCGGTTTAATTCTTTCTTTATAATCAATTTTCTTATAATATTTTTTATCAGTAATAAATGGGGTTGTAGTAGTCACAAAACCAGGGGTATCGGTTAATATTTTATCTTCAATATAAAGATTAATAAAATCTAAAGTCGTATTAGGTATTCTACTAGTAGTGATTGTTTTACTAGCTAACATAGTATTTATTAAAGTTGATTTGCCAGCATTCGTGCAACCTAAAATATAAGCCTTTTTTAAATTTAATTCGTCCATTATTTTAAGGATTTTATTACAATTCACTTTTTTAGTAGAGCTTAATGGGTAGACGTCTTCTTTAATATTATAAATGGCAATAAATTTATTGATGTAGTTATTAACACTGATATTAGTCGGCAAAAGATCAATTTTAGTAAGAAGTAAACATTTTCTTGTCTTAATATTCTGATAGATATTTACAGCTTCTCTGGTAATATTAGTAGCGTCAATTAAAAAGAAACTAAACGATGAGGAATTATTTATAACCTCAATTATTTTGCTATTATCTTTTTCGGTTTCAGTTTCGGTTAAATCATTGTAGTTAGTAAGACGGAAACAACGCATGCAATATTTATTTTCTAACTTTGGAGTATAACCATTCTTTGCTTTATCAGTATTTTGAAGAACAGCCCCACACCCTATACATCTTTTATTCATAATAAGCTCCTTTCGTAAAACGATTTTGACGATGAAAATGTTTTAAAATCATTTGTTCTAAAACACGATTTAATTTAGTCCATTTAAAATCTTCTTTCGTCATTTTGTCTAAAAAAATAGAAGTAAAGCCCATTTTATTAGCGCCCCAAACATCAGTCATTATTTGATCACCAAGACAGGCGATTTCACTGATATCAAAATTATATTTCTTAAGTATTTTTTTATAATTTTTCTTTAATGGTTTCATTGAAAAATAAAAGCAGGGTATATTTAGTTCTTTTTTAAATATATCTACTCTTTTCTTTAAGGAATTACTCATCAAAATCACAGTGAATTTTTGCTCTTTTAAGGAAGCAAATAAGTCTTTAACTTGATTATCAACATTCTTGGCTTTAACTGGTACTAAAGTATTATCAAGATCAAAAATCAAACACTTGATTCCTTGATTTTTTAATTTTTGATAATTTACTTGATAAATATTTTTAGCATAAATATCAGGGTAAAAATAATTCATGGCAACACTTCTTTTCTTTTTCTATCAAGAAGTATTATAACACAAGATTCCTCTTAAAAAAATACGAAAGAAGGAAAAGATTTTCTAATTTTTAATGTTTTTTAAAAGTGTTTACTAAGAAGAAAATAAGTTATTGTAAAAGTTAATATTGATATAGCTATGGTTAAAAGAATGCAAGTGAAAGTATCAATTACTCCCCTACTTTTATTTGCTTGTTCAGTTGTTAAACTAGGGCTTTCCATTTCTTTTCTTCTTTTTATTTCTTGTAAAATTTGGGCATACTGTCCCAACAAAGCTTTTCGTTCTTGAATTTTACTATTCTTATTATTTAAATCAGGTTCTTTTCTATCTATAGATGATGACTTTTTTATTTCTTCTCCAAATCTTGGAAAATGAATACTCGTATAAGTTCTACCGTTATAGTTGAAAGTAACATTATTATCTTTAGACTTTTGAAAAAAAGATGTATATCTAAAAAGCTCCACTAACTCATATTGTTCTAATAATCCGCCTGATTTATCAATTTGACTTAGCACTTGGCGATAATCAGTATTAAATAACTGGCCATTGTCTATGCCTAAGACTTCCTCCATTTTAGAAACTAATTCTACGTATAAATAGTAAGTATAGCTAGGCTTGCATGGTAAATTATATTTTCTAGCAAAATCAATAGCACATTTATCAGTAAGGCCTTCCTCTATTATAAAGCCACCATAATTTTGTTCTTTAGTTGGCACCCCGTCGATATTATAATTTAAATCGATACCGGTTCTCCATCTATGTGTTTGATGAAATATTTCATGCAGTAAAACCCCAAGTTGCTGTCTTGTACCTCGAATGATATCACCTTGTGGCATCGAAATATCAATTGTCCCATCGCTGTGAGCACCACCACCATAGTAACCTTTTGCACCCGAAGATATATTTTCCATATTTTCTTCAGTATTTATCTTTATTTTATATTCTTTTAATAAACTATCAAGTCTAGTCATGGCTGCATCATCCAAATAGCCTTCGTAATCTTTCTTGATTAAGGGAATAATCATGGCAGCATATTCATATAAACAATCGCGAAAAAAAGTCGTATCATCAGTATATTTTAAATATTTTTCCTTTAATTTTTTATCAGTTTTAGTTAATATTTCCTCAATATTATAACCGTTTTTATTAATAATATTAAGATATTGAGATTTTGTTAAAGCATTTTTTCTATCGTCATTAGTTCTAATTTTTTCTAAAATTATTTTTATTTGATCTATATCAGTCATAATTATATATTCCTTTATTAATCTTTAATATAAATAAGTATAACATTTTTTTGTTATAAAAAGAACTTAAAAATCCATGTTTATTCTAAGTTCTTAAAATTAATTATTTTCTTGATATTCAACAGTTAAATCTTTATTTACAGTTATTTGATATTCTAAATGTCTTGTAGTATTATTTTCTTCATTAGTCAAAATAAAATTAACATTCGTTATACCTGCATTATTTGGAATAATAAAATAATAATAGTAAGTATCATCATTATACCCAATAATTTTATAATTATCTAATTTAATATTAGCGTTGCTTAAGTTAAAATTTATTTCTTCGTTATTTAAAGTTTTAATTTCTAAGCTCGAATATTTGCTTTCTTTAATTATATATTCGTTATTTAAATAGGCTTCATCTTTAGAATTAATATTATTAACTTTGCCACTAATAAGGTCTACAATTTTATATTTAGTCTTAACTTCAAAACCTAAAAAGTCTTGAGTATATTCGATATATAAGTCATCATTATTACTACACGCATAATAATATTTATAAAACTCATCTTCGAAAGCAAATGTTTTACTATTAATACAAGGTGTTTCTTTATAAACGTCAACGCCATAACCAGGCTTTTTAAACCAATAGTCATAAATTAAAATATAGAAAATTCCTAAAAAGAAAATAATGGTTATTGCTAAAGCTAGCCAATCTTTTTTTGCTAATTTTTCTTTTTTAAAGTAGAAAATATTATCCATAATTTTACTGATACTACTCTTATTAAATAAAGGATAAAAAAGAACTGGACCTACAGTATTTAAAATAATATCGTCAATATCAAAAGCTCCAACATTAAAGACAAATTGAAATATTTCCAAGGAAAAAGATGTAAGAAAGCAAGCTAAAATGGTTTTATAAAACTTATTATTTTTAATGTTACGGGGATATAAATATGCTAAGGGAACTAGAAGAAAAATATTACCTAAAATTAATGTAAGATTTGTATAGTCAGCTCCTGTAAAAAAAGCTTTAATATCCTCAAAAGTGCCTTGTAAAGGAATAACATTCACATTAGAAAGGTTCCAATTTTTAAAACTTAGAGATAAATGATGGCCTCGAAAAGTCGTAGTAGATAAAAAGACTAAAACCAGAAAAATGATAAGATAAGTTTTTAATAATTTAGACGAACTAGTTTTATCTTTATTTTCTTTAAAAGCAAAATAATATTTAAAATAAGTAGCAATACAAACCCCTAAAATATTAAAAAGAAGAAAATAAATATTACTAGAGATAATAAAGACACACATTAAAATATAAATAATTGTAAAAATTAACCAATATTTAGTAATTTTAGTAAACAACAAACTTTTTTCCATCTTTTCTCCTATTTAAGCGTTATGATTAATAACATACATTTCTAAAGCTAAGTATTTATCGATACGGCCTAATTTAATATCTAAATCAATATTAGCAAGGTTTACTAATTCATTTTCTAAAGCTTTTTTAGTATAATTGGCACCGTTCTTTAACAATTTATCTTGTTGCCATTTTTGCAAATTTAGCGCTGTTAAAATACTATTCTTTGTATTAGAATTACTGGCAGCTTCTTTTATTAAAAGCATATTACGATATTCGCGAGCTAACATATTAAAAAGGATAAACGGTTCAATTTTTTGAATTTTAAAATCTTTAAGAATTTTGAAAGCTAACTTGTAATTGCCGGTAATGATAGCGTCTACAAACTTAAATTGATTATCTTCAATAGAAATGGATGTCAACTCTTTAACATCGTTACTCTTAATCTTACAAGGAGTATTGTAATAAAGGCAAATTTTATCGATATTATTCATAGCTATATCAAAATTGTTTAAAGAAGTATCTATAATATATCTAGCGTCTTCATAAGAAATGGTAAAGTTTCTTTTCTTTACTTCTTCCATTATTTTATAAGCGGCATCATTAGCATACATTGGTTTTAAAATAATAGCGTGATACTTTTCTTTCATAGTACTTACTATTTTTAAACGTTCGTTAGCCTTTTCACAAACAAATATTAAAGTTGTATTAGGATTAGAATTTTCTAAATATTTTTCTAATTTTTTTGTAGCGCTTTCATTCTTTTCGGCAAAAAGATTAGCATTTTTAACAATAATATTTTTCTTACTGCCAAATAAATCATTATAACTAGCTTCTACAATAATTTCATCGATAGTGGTTACTAAATAATCAATCTTCGTATATTCTTCCGGACCTATAATCTTTTTTATTTCTTCATTTATTAAATAATTTGAAGTACCAGCAATTAAATAATTCATTTTCAAAATCCTTTCTTTATAAAAGAGTTCTAAAACACTCATCAATACTGATTATAGCAAATAAAATTGGATAAAGGGTTAAAAAAAGGTTAAGATTTTATGTTATAGTTAATATTTTTTGCTTAAACCGCTAATGCATATTAGTTAGTAAGCCTTTGTGATCAGCTGTAATCTCAACTGATAGGTTTGGATACTTTGTTTTATTAAGAGCTTGTTAAATTAATTGGAGCCTAAACCACTTACACAATTACCTACTTTGGTAATTTTTTAATGTTTAACAAAATTTATGTAAGTTTATTGTATTTACTATATCATTCAAGTTTATTTTTAAACATGTGAGAATTAGTATAATTTCTTTCATTATTTTCCTTCTTTCTATTTGCAGCATGAATAATCTTATCAATTACCGCTTATTTTTCTATTTACTTAATCTTTTGTTGTTATTGTTTTCTAAATACATATCACGAGTTAGATAATATTGATAACCACAAACAGGCTCTGCAACGAAAGTATAATCGATCATTTTGATTTCCTTTTCTCTAATAAAACCAAACTTTTCCATTATTGACCAAGAAGCCGGATTGTTAACTGCGGCACCAGTTTTAATCCCGGCAATTTCACAGTCTTCAAACATGTATTTCATCATGGCATTAGCGGCTTCTCTACCATAACCACATCCTTGATATTTAGGGTTAATAAACCAACCAACGCCTCTAATATTTGGATCAATAATTTTTTCATCTTCGGTATGGGCTTCATGACATGAAACTCTACCAATGCATTCGTTAGTATCTTTAATAAAAACACTCCATTTAAAAGTTGTTGAATCATTAGCGTGCTT
>CAKOKF010000020.1 GCA_934090775.1 uncultured Bacilli bacterium | reverse complement strand
TATGGCTTGCTCCTCATCAAGTAAATATTATTCCTGTTAATAATAATTATCATTTAGAATATGCTAAAGAAGTAGAAGAGTTATTAAAAAAGAATGGTATTAGAGTAAATCTTGATGATAGAGAAGAAAAAGTTGGATATAAGATGCGTGAGGCAATAATGAGTAAGTATCCTTATATCTTAGTACTTGGGGATAATGAGACTCAAAATAAGACTATCACTTATAGAACTAGTCAAAGTGAAGAAAAAGTAACATTATCTTTAGATGAATTTGTAAATAAAGTTAAAGAAGAAATTGAAAAGAAAGTTAGATAAGAAAATTTATTTTAATAAGGTTTTATTATTTATTATGAGTTTTAAAAATAGAAGTGTACATAAAAAAATATGTATGCTTTTTTGATAGAAAAAATTAAAATTAAATTTGTAATAGTTAATTTTATATGTTTTTAATTAAGGTTGTTAAGTTTGTTTTTTCTTGACTTTAATCTTAAATTTTCTTTTAAAAATAGGCCTAAAAACTGGTCAAAACTTGAATTTTATGGTAAGGTATTAAGTGGTGATTAAAATGGTAAAATATGATGAATCAAGCATCAAGATATTAGAAGGCCTAGAGGCTGTAAGAAAAAGACCTGGTATGTATATAGGATCAACTGATAAAAGAGGATTACATCATTTAGTTTGGGAAATTGTTGATAATGCCATCGATGAAGCTATTAACGGCTATGGTGATTATGTTAAAATATCTTTAAATAAAGATGGCTCAATAACAGTAAGTGATCATGGTCGTGGTGTACCAATTGGTATGCATGAATCTGGTAAGTCAACTCCTGAAGTTATATATACGGTATTACATGCTGGTGGTAAATTTAGTGAAGCTGGTTATAAAGTATCTGGTGGTTTGCACGGAGTAGGTGCTTCCGTTGTTAATGCTTTGTCAAAAAGAATGGACGTTACCATTTATCGTGACGGTGTTATATCAAATATTAAGTTTGTTGATGGTGGTAAAGTAGAAGTACCTCTTCATACTATAGGAAGTACTAATAAAACAGGAACTACTGTTACTTTTTTACCTGATGAAGAAATATTTAAATCAACACAGTTTTCTTTTACAACTATTGCAGAAAGAATGCAAGAATCAGCTTTTTTACTTAGTGGGATAACTATTGAAGTAATTGATGAAATTGATAATAAAGATGTTAAATATCATTATGAAAATGGATTAGTATCATTTATTGATTATATGAATGAAAATAAAACACCTTTACATAAAGTTATTAATTTTAAAGGCTTAAAAAATGGTATTGAAGTTGAAGTAGCGATGCAATATACTTCTTCGTACCAAGAAGAAATTTTGTCGTTTGTTAATAATGTTAAGACTGGTGATGGTGGTTCCCACGAAGTTGGATTTAAGACTGCTATTACGAAAGTATTTAATGATTATGCTAAACAAAATAATATCTTTAAAGGTAAAGATAGTGTTTTAGATGGTAGCGATGTTCGTGAAGGTTTAACTGCTGTTATTAACTTAAAAGTACCTGAGGAGTTATTACAATTCGAAGGACAAACTAAGGGTAAGTTAGGAACTCCTGAAGCAAGGGTAGCTACCAATGATGTTGTTTATGAAAATTTACAATTTTTTTTAGAAGAAAATAAAGAAATTACTTTGACTATTTTAGAAAAAGCGCAAAAGAGTAAAGTAGCGCGTGAGGCGGCTAGAAAAGCTCGCGAAGAAGCAAGAAATGGTAAAAAAAATAGTAAGCAAGAGAAAAATTTATCTGGAAAACTTGCCCCGGCTCAAAGTAAAAATCCGAAGATTAATGAACTATTCTTAGTCGAAGGTGATTCAGCCGGTGGTTCTGCTAAAGGGGGCCGTGATCGGAAGTTCCAAGCAATTTTACCTTTAAGGGGCAAAGTTTTAAATACAGCTAAAGCTAGTATGGAAGATATTTATAAAAATGAAGAAATTAATACTTTAATTTATACGATTGGCGCTGGAGTAGGTGCTAACTTTGATGCAACGGAGTCTAATTATGATAAAGTTATAATCATGACTGATGCCGATGTTGATGGTGCTCATATTCAAATATTACTTTTAACTTTCTTCTATCATTATATGCGTGGTTTGATTGAAGCAGGTAAACTTTATATTGCACTTCCACCATTATATAAATTGGATTATGGCAAAAATAAACAAATTTATGCTTATAGTGATGATGAATTAAATGAAATTAAGAATAATAATTTTGGTAAGTATACGATTCAAAGATATAAGGGTTTAGGTGAAATGAATCCAGAACAACTTTGGGAAACTACGATGAATCCGGAAACAAGAACTTTAATTCGCGTTAATATAAATGATGCGGCTTTAGCACAAAAACGAGTTGAAGTTTTAATGGGGGATAAAGTTGAACCAAGAAAAGAGTGGATTGACGAGAATGTCGAATTTACTTTAGAAGATAATTATAGAGGGTGATTTAAATGCAAAATGAAACAGTAAAGAAAATTCAAGAATATGCTTTAGAAGAAATCATGGGGTTACGTTTTGGAGCCTATGCTAAAGAGATTATTCAAGATCGTGCCATTCCTGATGTTCGTGATGGTTTAAAACCAGTACAAAGAAGAATCTTATATGATATGTATATTAATCATAACGATTCAGCTCATCCATTTACAAAGTGTGCTAAAACAGTTGGGGATGTTTTAGGTAAATTTCACCCACATGGTGACTCGTCAGTTTATGATGCTATGGTTCGTATGTCCCAATGGTGGAAACAATCGATGCCATTAATTGATATTCATGGTAATAATGGTTCTATTGATGGTGATGGTCCGGCGGCTTACCGTTATACTGAGGCTCGTCTTTCTAAAGTTGCTAATGAATTATTAAAAGATTTAGATAAAGGAACAGTAGAGTGGGCACCAAACTTTGATGATACTTTACTAGAGCCAACGGTTTTACCAGCTAAATTTCCCGCTTTGTTAGTTAATGGTACAAATGGTATTTCTGCAGGTTATGCAACTAATATTCCTCCTCATAATTTAGGAGAAATAATTGATGCTACAATTAAGAGAATAGATAGCCCTAATTGTCGTTTAGAAACTATTTTAGATATTGTAAAAGGGCCAGATTTTCCAACAGGTGGCATTTGTATGGGTAAGAATGGAATTATTGATGCCTTTTCAAATGGTCGTGGTCGTGTTATTGTTCGCAGTAAGTATGAAGTTGTCAAAACTAAAGGGAAAGAGCAAATTATTATTACGGAGATTCCGTTTGAAGTTAATAAAGCTATGATGGTAGCAAAAATAGATGCTATTAGAATTGATAAAAAAATTGATGGTATTGCTGAGGTTCGTGATGAAACTGATCGTACGGGAATTAGAATTGCTATCGATCTAAAAGCTAATGCTAATAGTGATTTAATAATAAATTACTTACTTAAAAATACTGATTTACAAGTTTCTTATAATTATAATATGGTTGCGATTGTTAATAAACGCCCAATGACTTTAGGAATATTACCTTTACTGGATGCTTATATCGCTCATCAAAAAGAAGTTATTACAAGACGTAGTAAATTTGATTTAGAAGCTTATCAAAAACGTTTAAATATTGTAGATGGTTTCTTAAAGATGATGGATATCTTGGATGAAGTTATTAAAACTATTAGAGCTTCAAAAAATAAGACAGACGCTAAAGAAAACTTGATGAAAGAATTTAACTTTAATGCGGAACAAGCTGAGGCAATCGTTGTTTTACAATTGTATCGTTTAACTAATACTGATGTTTTAGCCCTTCAAGAAGAACATGATAACTTAGTAAAATATATTAAAGCTTTAGAACTTATTTTAAGTAATGAAGAAAAATTAAAAGAAGTTATGAAGTATGAGTTAAAGAAAATTAAGAAGGATTATCCAACTCCTAGAAGAACTGAAATTGTTGATGAAATTGTAGATATAAAACTTGATAATACTGATTTAATTGCTAAGGAAAATGTGATGGTAGCTTTATCTAATGAAGGCTATATTAAACGAGTTTCGATGAAGAGTTACACTTCAAGTAATGGCGATGAAACTACTTTAAAACCGGGCGATTATCTAAAATATTTATTTGAAGTTTCAACTTTAGATAATTTAGTTATATTTACTAATTTAGGCCAATATTTATATGTTCCGGTTCATACTATATTTGAAGGTAAATGGAAAGATTTAGGTAAACATATTAATAATTTAGTTACTGGGTTAGCTGAATCCGAATACATAGTTGGGGCTTTTATTTTTAAAGATCCTGAAGAAAAGATTACTTTTGTAACTAAGAATGGTTTAGTAAAACAATCAATTTTAAAAGACTTTGTAGTAAGTCGTTATTCTAAAGCTATGCTTGCTTTTAAGTTAAAAGATAACGATGAAATAATTGCTGTAAATGCTAGTAAACCTAGAACGTTATTGATAAGTGAGGCTGGATACTATGTTAATATTGATACTTTAGAAATTCCAGTCGTTGGTGCTCGTGCTTCCGGAGTAAAAGGTATGAATCTAAAAGATGATGTTTTAGTAGCCGGTCTATCTCTAGATTCAAATGAATACTTAAGTATTTTTACAAATAATAAAACAGCGAAACGTGTAAAGATTAGTGAATTAGAAATTCATAATCGTGCTAAAAAAGGTAGTACTTTAATTAAAAAAGTTAAATCTTTTGATTATAAAATAATTAAAGCTATACTTACTGATGGTAAAGATGAATTATATTTAAAGAGCGATAATGAAATTACCAAAATAAAAAATACTGATATATCTATTTTAGATTTAAAATCAACTGGTGGTACTATAAGTAGATATAAAATCGATGATGTTTTTACCAATACTATTTTAGATAGTAGTCTAAAAAAAGCTAAAGAAATCAAAGAAGAGGTAAAAAATCAAGAAGAAAATAATAATACAATTCAAAAAGAATTAGAAGAAAAAACTTATCAAGAGACAAAACCTAAAGAAGAACAAGTGTCTTTAAATGATTTTTTTGATGAATTTAAAATTTAGATAAATAAAATCACTTACTAATAAATAAAATTTAGTAGGTGATTTTTTATGGACAAAAAAGAAGCTTTTAAAGAATTTTTACGCCAACATCCAAAAATTACGGAGTATTTAAAAAATAATAAAGAAAGTTCTATTCAAAAACTTTACGAAATATATGATATATATGGTGAGGATAGTACTGCTTGGAGTCCATATTTAAATTTTACTAGTGAGAATGTTAAAACTAGTAGTAGTGACTCAATTGGTAGTATTAAGGATTTAATGAAGAATATCGATGTTGATAGTTTGCAGGAACATATTAAAACAGCTCAAAAGGCCTTAGGATTCATTGAAGAATTAACCAGTAAAGGTGCTAGTAATATTAACAGCATTCCCAAAGGACCAAAAAGTCCTAGACCATTAGATAAGTTTTTTGGAGATTGATAATGGAATTAGACTTACAGTATAAAATTAAAAATACTAAGAATTATTATAATTATTTAAAAGAAAATTCTTATTACATAAAGAAATTAAATCGTAATAAGAATGAATTTGATAATTTTAGTAATTTTGTTAAAGATAAATATGGTTTAAGAGTTACTGATAAAATTAGTAAGACTATTGATAATATTGATTTAATAAGTACGCTTTTAAGTACATTAAAATAATTTTTAAATTATTAAATCAAAAATGAATATATTTACTATTTTAAGTAGATTTATACTGGTCTCTATGGTACCATATTAGATAGATACATTTGATAGTTAGTTGTTTTGACCTCGGTCCATATTTAAAATTTTTTTAGAAATGGAGAGGTGGTGGTCCATATGAAGGGAGACCTTAATGGAGTACTTAGTTGTACTTATTGTCATTCTTGTTTTAATTGCAAGAATATTAGATTCTAGAAGCAAAAATTAATATTGATTTTAAGTCAAACGAAAACATCTACTCAGCTTTGTGAATAGATGTTTTTCAAACTTTAAACTATAATGGACTGAGAAACATCTAACGAACCAAGTCAAATGTTTCTCTTTTTAAATTTTAAGAACAATCGAGTTCTTTCACTAAGTAGTATAGCATATTTTTTTACTTTTGCAACCACTTTTAGTGTTCATTAGCAGTATATGCATTCCTAAATAATTTATACATCTAGGTCTACTATCTTATTCTTTTTTAATTTACAAGCCCTTTAAGGTCGTGATATAATCTTTTTAGATTATAGATAATAAAGAGGGATTAATTAGATGAAAAATTTGCGTAAAGGAAAAGTAGTTTGTATAACTAGTGGCAAAGGGGGAGTTGGTAAGACAACTTTAACTGTTAATTTAGCAGGAATAATAGAAAGTATGAATAAAAAAGTTTTACTTATTGACCTTGATTTAACAAATGGGGGACTTGCTTTAATATTAAATACTCCATATAAAAAAAATATATGTAATATGTTATATGATATTGAACATAATACTTATGATTCTTTAAATGATTATGTAGTTAAATATGATGATTATATTGATATATTACCAGCTTCTACTGACCCAAGAGACTTTAATAAAATTAATAATTCTTTAATTAATATTGTCTTAGAAAAAGCTTCATTTATATACGATGTTATTTTAATAGATATGACTCATATATTAAATGAAATTAATGTTTTTGCTCTTGATTTTTGTGATATGGCTATTGTAGTTACAACTAATTGTCCAATGGATTTAAAGAATACTAAAAATTTAGTAACTTTATTTGATAATCTTAATATAAAAAAATATCGGATTTTACTTAATGAAAGTGTTAATCCTTTAAAACAGTATTTTAGTTTATATGATATAAAGAATATTATTAAGGCAAATATTGATTATCGTATTTCAACGGAATTTTATTTAACTGATATAGAAAAAGAAATTATGAAAGGAAAGATAATAACATTAGATAGTAAAACGATTAAACATTATCAAAATGACTATACGGCTTTTCTTAATATTGCTGCTGATATAGTAGGAGGTAATAATAATGAGTAAAACTTTAGCAAATGCCTTTAATATAGAAAATAAAAATCTATTAAAATTGAATGATTATGAGATATTTCAAGATAAAGAAACTCTTGCCAAAATCAAAAATGACATTACTTTTAGTTTGATTGATGAAGTGGCATTAGGGCTTAAAGAAACGGATATTCATAGTAAAATTGATGAATATACTAAATCATTAAATCTTAGTACGTTAGAAAAACAATATTTATATAACTTAATTGAAAATGAAATTTATGGAATTGGACCTCTTACTGAAGTTATGAATGATGATTCTGTAAAAAAGATATTTGTTAATTCTGCTAGTTCTATTTATGTTTTAACTAATAATGGGTATCATAAAGATGAATCTATATCATTTATAAATAATGAACATATTATTAAATCTATTACTAATTTAGCTCGTAAAAATAATTTAAATATTTCTTTAGAAAATCCGAGAGTAACATTTAAGACTTTAAAAGATGATTTAGTTTGTCTTTTATTGCCGCCATTAGTTAATAATCCAATTGTAACAATTAGTAAGAATGATCAAAATTTAGATAGTATTGAAGAATTATTACGTTTAGGTACTTTAACTCCTTATATGGCAAGATTTTTAGAGGCTGCTGTTCAAGCTAAATTAAATATCTTAGTGTGTGGTAATAAAAATAGTGGTAAAAGAACTTTAATTAATACTTTAACGAATTTTATTCCTACTAATGAAAGAATTGTTTATACAGGTACAAAAGAGATTATAAATAATACTAAACAAATGGTTTTAACTAATACTATTGATGTAAATACTTTAGAAAGTTTATATCCATCTTATCTTGTTTATGTTAATAAAAATGTAGATACCTTATTAAAATTAGTAAATAAAAGTCAAGGTATTATAGCTAGTTTTGATATTCGAAAATTTACATTAGATAATCTTGTAACTAATGTGTTGTTAGAAAATCCTAATATGACCAAAGAAACAGTTTTAGCAAGTATCTATACAGGTTTTGATATTTTAGTATATATGGAAAAAGATATTGATCAAAAAATTAGAGTTACAGGAATTAAAGAAATAGATAATCAAGAATTAAAAGATGTCTTTATTTATATAAATAATACGTTTGGTTTTAATAAACATAATAATTCTACTTATAAAAAATTAAAAAAGATGGGTATTAATACCTTAGATGATATTTTTGGAGTGTAGTTATGCCAATTTATATAGTTCAATTAAGTCTTGCTTTTATTACCATTATAATTGCCATCTTTTTTTTAAGAATAGCAGAAACTTTAAAAAAGGTACGTCGGATTAGTCGTTTTAGTTTAGATATACCAAAAGAAAATATTTCTATTTTAACTAAGATTACTAATAGTTTTTATAAAATTATTAGTAACCTTAGTAATGGTTTAAGTCGTTATCCTCTAATAAATAAATTATCAGTTAAATATGATAAATATATTTTGGAAATAAATCGTGATAAAGTTAAACCAATTGATTATTTTACTATTAAACTTCTTATTGTTATTGCTAGTTTATCATTTATTCTTGTTAGTGTTGTTTTAAATATTTTGCCGGCGAGTCCTATTATATTTGTGATTGGGTTTTTAGCTAGTTACTTTTTGCCTGATTTATATTGGAAATATTTATATATTAAAAGAAATAATCGGGTTGTTAAAGATATTTTATCTAGTACTAAATATATTTATTACGGGTTAAATAAAAATCTTACTATTGAAGAAGCTATTAGCTATGCTATTAATAATCTAGATGGCGATATTGCTGATGAATTAAATAAAATATTAAAAGATCTTAAACATAATATAAGTTTAGAAGATGCTTATCTTAAGTTTTACATGCGTAGTCAAATTAAAGAAGTATTGGGAATATATGAAGTTTTAAAAACTGCTAGTTTATTTCATATAAATTATAATGAAGCTTTTAAATATATTATCAATGATAATGTTAAAACATATAAACAAAGAGAGAATACTTTTAAAATTATAGATATTTATAATTACTTATTTCTAATAGTTCTTATGATGCCTTTATTAGTATTTATCTTTGGCTTATTTATTAATCTTCCATATTTTGCTAGATTAATGAATGGTAATGGTTTATATTTAGTAACTATTATAATTATTTTATATAGTATTTATATTTATATAGTTAAGAATATATTGGAGGTTAAGTTTGAATAATTTTGTTAAAACTCTATATCCAAAGAAATATTTACTTTCTTTAAATAAAAAAATTAGAAGACTGGGTATAGATAATAAAATGAATCTTGATAGTTTTCTTATAACTCGTCTTTTAATAGAATTTATCTTATTTATTGGATTACTGTTAATTCCTATATATGGGATATTTTTAAGTTTTTTGTTTACTATTCTTTTTCATTATTTATATGAAGATCTTTTGATAAATTCACGTTTAATTAAAAGAAGTGAGGTTATTAAAGATAATTTCTTAACTTTTATTAAATTATATCTTTTAGGACTAGGTAAAAATAATGATTCTTATTTAGCTTTTAAGATCGTAAGTAAAAATATAAATAATGATTTAACTAAAGAAATTAATTATTTAAATCAAAAATATAATAATTATAATGATGTAGTAACTAATTTAATTAATGTTATCCCAGAGATGTCTTTTGATGATAATATATTGATGTTAAGTAGTAAAGATACTAAACAAGCATCACTTGCTATTTTAGCTGATATAGAACAAGATAAAAAGACGGATTTAGAAAAAAAGATAAATGTTATTCCTGTTAAAATAGTAACTCTTAGTATTTTATTTTTAGCAATTGTTTTATTAATAATTTTAATTGGCCCAAAATATTTGCGATAATAATTAAATAGTGTTGCAATAAGTAAATATTTATGATAATCTAAATTTAAGAATAGAAGGTATTAAGATATGGAAAAATTTATAAATAATTTATATAGTAATAGTAATTTTCCAATAATATTAATTTCATTAATTATAATATTTATTGTTTTATTTATTATTACCCTTATATTAGCACTTAAAGATGCTAAGAATAATTCTAAAGAAGAAATTTCTAAGGAAGAGGAAAATAAAGATAATGTTGGTTTTAAGGAACCAGTTAAGGAAGAAACTGAAGAAGTTAAAGAACCTAATATCTTTGAGGATGTTTCTTTTGATAAAGAAGAGGCTAAGGAAGATTTAGCTAGTAATAATGACATTTCTTTTGAAAAAGTAAATAGTGAAGAAGATACTAAGGAAGATAGTGTTGATGTAATAGAAGAAACTACACAAACTATTCCAGTATTAAAAGATGAAGAAATTAGTAATTTTGAAGAATTCTTCTTTCAAAATCTAAAAGATAAAGACAATAATATTTTTGATTTTTCTAAACTGGAAACGAAGGAAGAAGAGAAACAAGAAGATAATAATGATAACAAATCATCCGAGGAAATTATGCTTAATCCGGAAGTAAATAGCGATATTACCCCAAGTTCTTTTGAAATGCCTAAAATGAAAAAGGAATATACTTTTAAAGAACTAGATGGTGAAACTTATCAATTAAAATAAAAAGTCCATTTTGGGACTTTTTTGGTTTTCTAAGAGATAATGAATTATTTCTTGATAGATTAGATAATAACTTTGAAGTATGAATGATTAATTTTGTTCTTGATTAATATCACTTTGACAGGTTACTTCTTTAATATCGCTATTTTCGTCTTTATAATTGCAAAGACAACTACTATCATCACATTTGCAGTTATAGGCCATGGCACAATAATTACTGGGATAACACATTGGTTTAAGTTTAGGGATAAATATTAAATAAATAATAGCAATTAAAATCATTAGTATTACTTGAATAATAATAAATTTTTTAACATTAACATTCTTTTTCATTTAACACCACCATGGGAAAATTAGGCTAAGTAGGGTAAGCTCTAATACGATTAGGCCTAAACTAATTAAGATGGCTTTTGGTTGGGGGATACTTTTCATATAAATTTCCTTTTCTATTTTATTTTTTTGGTTTTGAGAGAAAGAGGATAAATATCTTCTAGTACTTATACTGTTGATGATGTACTATCGTTTGATTTTTAAACTTCTAGTAATATTAATTTTATAAAAAAAGAAAAATTTTTATTAGTTTGCTTGCGGTTTCTTCTTTTTCTAATTTTTCTTATTAAGGGTCAATTCATAATACGCAATTATTACCAATTAAGTGGATATTCTTTAAAAGAATAAGTAATAAATATTGATGAGCTCTTTCTAATTAAATTTTATAATAATAAAACTGATATTGCAAGTATTGCATTTAAATTAATTGGCGGTTAAAAGTTTTAACAAGTAATTTTAGCATAATAGTTTTAGCTAAAAAACTTGACAATTAGAAAACCTTGTGGTAGGATACATTCCAAGAAATGCGAAAAAAAGCAATTCTTAGGGGGATAATTATGAATAATGAAGTTGTAAAAGAAGCACTTTCATATGTTTTAGGTTCTTATTTGCATGAAGCATGGAGAGCACCAAGAAAACTAGTGGATGGTACTTTTGAACCAAGAATAAAAGAGTCAAAAGATGAAGATTGGAATATTATGCATGGTACAAATACTGTAGATATAGCAAACTGTGCATTTAGTGAATTACCTAGCAATTGGCAATATGAAAATTTAGAGGCTGCTAAAGTGGCAATTAAACAAGTTTTTGATAAAGTAATTAATCATCAAAAAATAACTCCTGCTGAGATAGAGCAGATGGGTTCGAATATTCATGATGCTTGGTTAGATAGAAACCGTTGGGTATTTGATAAAACTAATGGTAATTCTAATTTGGCTTGCGCTTATGAAAAACTCTCTAAAGAAGAACAAGATAAAGATAAAGTCCAATTGAAACTTGCTATCGGTATGATAGAAGCGTATTTAAAAGGCTTGATTAACGTAGCAGCAATTTGTGAACAGTATAATATTGATACAGTTTCACTAGAAACAAAAAATCGTTAGATAAATATTAATAAAGAGTCTTTCCATATTAAGAATGGAAAGATTTTTTTTGAAAACCTATATAATTTTATTAATGATTTTGAATAGTAGCTAAATTTATAGTATAAAAAAACGAACTAACAATAGTTCGAAATTTATATAAAATGGTGCCCAATGTAAGAATCGAACTTACTTTTAATCCTTACCATGGATTTGTAATACCATTATACTAAATGGGCATATTAAAAATATATCATATAATTAAAACGCCTACAAGTATTTTTAAATATTTCATATCATAAAGTAGGTGATTTTATGGATTGGTTTATCAATTTAAATGTAGTTATGCAGGCTTTTATAGCAGCGACTTTTACTTTTTTAATAACGGCTTTAGGGTCTGCTATTGTCTTTTGCTTTAAAAAAGTAAATAAAAATTTATCGGATATTCTTCTTGGAATGTCAGCAGGTATTATGCTTGCGGCTTCGTATTTTTCACTACTTGCTCCAGCCATTAAAGAAGCTACTAATATGGAGTTTTTACCGTATGTAATCGTGCCAATTGGTTTCTTATGCGGAGGTTTATTACTGTTATTAACTGATAAAATCTTTTCTAAATTAATGGCTAAACAAAAGAAGGATGAAACGGCTAAAAGAATATTTTTGTTAGTTAGTTCCATTACTATTCATAATATTCCTGAAGGTTTATCTATTGGCGTTGCTTTTGGTTCGGTAATTTATGGCATTGAAGGTGCTACTGTTCTTTCAGCTTTAGGACTAGCTTTAGGAATCGGCTTACAAAATTTTCCGGAAGGATGTGCTGTTAGCTTACCACTTAGAAGGGAAGGAATGAGTCGTACTAAATCGTTTATAATTGGAGCCTTAAGTGGTATTGTGGAACCTATTGCAGCTATTGTTGGCGCTTTACTAGTTTTAAAAATTCAATTTATTATGCCAATTCTTTTATCTTTTGCGGCTGGCGCTATGATTTTTGTTGTAGTTGAAGAATTAATACCTGAATCACAACAAAATCATAATAAAAATATGATAACTATGTATACCCTTGTTGGTTTTGTAATTATGATGATTTTAGATGTTGCTTTAGGATAAAATTTACTTTAAGAAAAGAATGGAAAAAATTTATAATAATTAGTCGATTTATTTTGGCTAATTATTATTTTTATAGTATAATCGTAAAAGGAGGTAGTAGAATGAAGAAGATATGTAATTTACTTATTGCTTTAGTATTACTTTTAGTACCTGTGGTATGTTTAGCTGATACGGATAAAGAACCTGCTAATATTTATGTTTTTTATGGTAAAGGTTGTCCTCATTGTGAAGAATTTTTTACTTGGATTAAGTCTTTAAGCAATGAACAAAAGGCTAAATTTAATATAATAAAATATGAAACTTGGTATAATACAACTAATAGTAATGCTTTAACACAAGCTGCCGAACATTTTAAGGATAGTGATTATGGTGTTCCTTATATTATTGTTGGCGAAAATCACTTTAATGGTTTTGGTAGTAGTATGAAAGATCAAATTTTAACGGCAATCAATGATTATTATAATCTTGATGAACGTCCTAATTTGATTGATGAATTAAAATTAGAAGTAGTTGCCGATGCCCCTGAGAAAGTAGAAAAGACTAAAACAGCAGTAGTTATTGTTGTTGTTTTAGCTATTTGTTTAGGAGCTGCTGGTTTAATTTATATGGTAAGCAAGTCTGAAGAGTGATTTGCTTATCTTTTTAAAAGAAATGAAATTGATAGAAGAGGTATAGTATTATGATGAAAATAGATTTAGCGCCCAATGGGTTTATAAAAGAAGATGGTACTTATGACCAAGAGAAAGCTTTATATGAGGCAGGTGTTCGTGCTGCCGTTTGTGTTGCTAAAAGTAGTGGTGAATCTCTAGTAACAACAAGCGATATTAGAAAGAATAATTCTAAAGAAAATTTAATAAGAAGGGGGTTATCAACAATAAAAGATGCACATACTACTCCATCCGAACAAGAAAGTGTTGGTTTAGAAATAACCGGGATTTCTAGAAGATTATGCTTAATCATTAATAATGAAAAAGAGTATGCTGCGGATGAATTATCACTACGATATACCGAAGCAAAACAAAGCCCTTATAATACGGAAATAGAGATTAAATTATATCATAAATGGTTAGAAATATTTGAAAAATTACTTACTAATGATTATTATAATTACTTTCGTAGTATGTTACCAAGTGATGCTGCTGTAAAAAGAAAAATAAAAGAGAAAGCTCAAGAAAATGCTCGTAATTTTTTAGGACTTGCTACACGTACTAGTATTACCTATACGGTTCCTTTTGCTCAAATAAATAAAATAGCTTATATGATGCAAAGAGTTATAGATAATCCTTTAGATGAATTTGAAGCATCTTGTGTACCAGAAATGGAAGAATTTTTAAGAGCTTTAAAAGATAAGAAAGTTTTACTTACTAAGAATGATGTTTATGAAATGATTGTTGGAAGTAAAGCTTTACAAGATGAAGTGGAAGCTCGTGGTAAAAATATTCCTTATCGAAACTATAAAGGTAATAATTCTTTATTCTATGAAAATACTAAAGATATAGACTTATCTTTATTTGCTAAAAGAAATAAATGGAGTACTATTGATGGAATAAATGAAGTTACAACCTCTAGTATTAGTTATAATAATTATCAATCTTTATCTTGTCTTGCTCAAAATCAAAGACATCGCACTATTGATTTAGAAATGAAGATGCCAGAATATGATGAGGAAGTTGATTTTACGGTACCAGTATTCTTAAATACTTATCCTAATTTAGTAGCTGAATATTTAAGAGATCTTAAACGTATAATAGATGTTTATCCTTTGGGAATGCAAGTAAAAGTTAATATGAATGCTACTTATGCTAATCTTTTTAACTATGTTAGTAAAGAAAGATGTTGTTACCGTGCTCAAACGGAAATTGCTAATATGTATACTTTAGAGATTATTCCTTATGTATATAATGAGTTATTAAACAAAGCAAAAGCGGCAACCGATCCTCGAGTAAAAGCTTGTTATGAACAAAAAGCTATGCAAGTCTATAGTTATTTAGATAAATATCGTTGTCGATATGATGACTATCGTTGTGCTAGTCCTTGTCCGGAAATAACGAGAAAAATGAAGTTAAGTGAAAGAAAATTATAGAATAAATATCTAAAAGCAAGAGTAAAAAGGGTAATTGATTTAGAATAGAGTAAGGAGAATTATAATTATGGAAAATAAAGGAAAATTAATCGTTTTAGAAGGAGC
>CAKOKF010000019.1 GCA_934090775.1 uncultured Bacilli bacterium | reverse complement strand
GTTCATGCTGTGGGCATAGAAGCAAAGAAATGAAGGATTTAAAATTAAGAGAATATAAATGTAGTAAATGTGGAAATGTTTTAGATAGAGATATAAATGCAAGTTTAAATATATTAAATGAAGGAATAAAAATGGCTTTTGGCTTGTAAGGTACTTGATACTTAAAGTAAAAATGAAGTTTTAAAAGTACGGTGGCGACCATCGGAGTTTATGTCTTTTGAGATTATTCTCGTAAGAAAAAGTTATTCGTGAGAATGGCTGAGTTGAAATGCGAAAGTAATGAGCATTTTAACTTTTGTTCTATCTAAAGTTTATTAGATGATTAAATTGCTTCAAATACTATTACGCCCATCTATTAACTCTTTCTCTTTTACTATTAATTTGATAAAATACAAAAGAAAGAAGGTTTTAAAATGTTAATAATTGGTTCACACGTATCTTTTGGTAAAGATCAACTTCTTACCTCTATTAAAGAAGCCCTTAGTTACGGCTCTAATACTTTTATGTTTTATACTGGTGCTCCCCAAAATACCGTTAGAAAAGAAATTGACCTAGAAAAGACAAAAGAAGCCCAAAAACTAATGCAAGAAAATAATATTGATATCAATAATGTCATTTGTCATGCTCCATATATAGTTAATCCAGCCAGTAACGATTTAATAAAGCAAGACTTTGCTATTAACTTTCTAAAAGAAGAATTAAGAAGATGTAGTTTAATGGGCATCAAGCAAATGGTCTTACATCCAGGAAGTGCTGTTAATGAAACTAGAGAAGAAGGTCTAAATAATATCGTTAAAGTCTTAGATGCTGTCCTAGATAATCCTTATGATGTTAAAATTCTCTTAGAAACTATGGCCGGCAAAGGTAACGAATGTGGTATAAATTTAGAAGAACTAAATTATCTTTTAAAAAATGTCAAAGACGACACTAAATTAGGCGTTTGCCTAGATACTTGTCACTTAAATGATTCCGGCGTAGCTATCAGTGCCTTTGATTCTTACTTAGATGATTTTGCAAACTTAATTGGCCTTAATAAAATTGGTTGTGTTCATGTAAATGATAGTAAAAATCCTCTAAATAGTCATAAAGATCGCCATGAAAATATTGGTATAGGCACTATTGGCTTTGATAATCTCTTAGCTGTTATCTATAATAAACGCTTAGAAAACATTCCGTTTATTTTAGAAACTCCTTATGTTTGTAAAGAAGATAATGAAAAAGAAAAAATATATCCACCATATAAATTTGAAATAAGTATGATTAGAAATAAAGAATTTAATCCCTCATTATTAGAAGACATTAGAGCTTATTATAAATAGGATAGAGAATTAAATACTAAAAAAGAATAGAACTCAAGAATTATTTATTTTCCTTCGAGTTATCTATTCTTTTTTCATACTTTACATATTGATAAGTACTATTCTTACTTCTTGTAACCATTTGTTTATAAACCTTATCTCTTAAAATAATTGCACTTTCTCTTTGCGTTTCACATTCTTCTGGATAGAAAGGACCATCTATATATAGAGTAATCTTAGGTCTTTTTCCTATTTTTTTCTTTTGATAAGTCGTTGTCATTGTAAACGAAGGAACCTTATCTTTTACGGGAAAACGAAATGAAGAAACTGGTAGCGGTCTAATCTCCGTATAATAAGGCCATAGATGGGCCTCCGGATAAATAGTAATCGTATGCTTTTGGACTAAAGTATGCATAGCATTAAATAAAGCTTCCTTTTCATGAATCTTTTTTGGAATGGGCAAAGCTCCGACAAAAGGTAAAATCTTTCCTAGAAAAGGAATTCCTAAATTAGCCGTACTAACAACGACATAATTTTTCTTAGGAAAAGTTAACAGTAAAGGATCAAGAGCATCTCCAATCATTTGCGTATGATTACTAAATAAATAATATCCTTTATATCCTTTTAACACTTTCTTATTTTTAAAAGTAACACCTAAAATTAATTTACAATAAATAAGCGCTACTATATAAGATAGAAAGTATAAAATAGAAGAAATAATCTTATAAAAAATATTATTATTTAACCATTTATAATTATCTTTAACTTCACACTCTTGGTTACTAGAAGTAACAAAATCTTCCGTATAACTATCATAAAATTTTGTATCTTGTTTTTTCATAAATATCACAGGATTATTGTAGCAAATTAATTGACTAATTTCACTAATTTTGCTATTATTTGATAGAAAGAAGTGATGTCTATGCGAAAATTAACAGAACAAGAAATCGTAAGAAGAGATAAATTAAATGAAATAGCTAAGGTATGTAATCCATATCCTGATAGTTTTAAGAGAACCCATACTTTAAAAGAAGCTAAAAATTTAAGTGATGGTACAACTGATGTTAGTGTTTGTGGTCGTATTATTTTTATGCGTAAAATGGGTAAATTATCTTTCGTTCGTATTAGAGAATTAGAAGGCGATTTACAATTAGAATTTAGAATTGATGAAGTAGGTGAGGAAAGATATGATTTCTTCAAGAAACTTATTGATTCTGGTGACTTTATTGGTGCTACTGGGGAAATCTTTACTACTCAAACAGGTGAAAAAACTTTACGCGTTCGTACTTTTGAATTCTTAGGTAAAGCCTTAAGACCATTACCAGAAAAATTCCATGGCTTACAAGATACGGAACTTAAATATCGCCAGAGATATGTTGATTTAATTATGAATCAAGAATCTCGTAACGTTTTCTTAGGTCGTAGTAAATTTTATGCATTCTTACATCGTTATTTAGGAGAAAATGGTTTCTTAGAAGTTGAAACCCCAATTATGCAAACAGCTGTTAGTGGTGCGGCCGCTAAACCATTCTTTACTCATCATAATGCTCTTAATTTAGATATGAATTTAAGAATTGCCCCTGAAACATACCTAAAACAATGTATTGCGGCTGGCTTCGACCGCGTTTATGAAGTTGCAAAATGCTTCCGTAACGAAGGAATGGATACTGAACACTTACAAGAATTTACCCAAGTAGAATGGTATGTAGCTTATTGGAACTTTGAAGATACTATTGTCTTCTTCCAAAACTTTATTAAAAATGCTTTACTTGAGCTTACTGGCAAAACTACTATTAACTATCGTGGTAATGATTTGAATTTTGATGGCAATTGGGAAAGAATTAATTATATTGATGCCATGAAAGAAATTTTAGGCGATAACTTCTTAGATATTACTGACCCTAATGAATTAAAAGAACTAGTTGTAAGTAAGAACTTATTTACCATGGCTGATATGGCTGAATATAAATCAATCAGTCAAATTATTGATTTCGTCTATAAGAAAAAGATTCGCGCTAATATTGTTGGCCCAACTATTCTATATAACTATCCAGCTGTTTTAAAACCACTTGCGAGAAGAAATGATAATGATAATAACGCTGTTGATGTTTTCCAAGTTGTTGTTTGTGGTACTGAGATTTGTAATGCTTATTCCGAACTAGTAAATCCAGAAATTCAAAGAGCAAACTTTGAAGAACAAGCTAAAGCTAAGAGTCAAGGTGATGATGAAACCATGGAACTTGATGAAGACTTCATGGGCGCTATGGAACAAGGTATGCCACCAATTTCTGGTTTAGGATTTGGTATTGACCGTTTAATGATGTTAATTTACAATCAAGAGTCAATTCGTGACGTTGTATTATTCCCAATCATGAAAAAAGAAAATGGCACTTCAACAACCAATGAAGTTAAAACTGCTAGTACTCCTGTCGTAGAAGAAAAGGTTGACTTTTCTAAAGTTGAAATTGAACCCTTATTCCAAGACTATGTTGATTTTGATTCCTTTGCTAAATGTGATTTTAGAGCTGTCAAAGTTAAAGATTGCGTTGCTGTTCCAAAGAGTAAAAAATTATTACAATTTACTTTAGATGATGGTACCGGTGTTGATAGAACTATCCTTAGCGGCATTCATGCTTACTATGAACCCGAAGCTTTAATTGGTAAGACTTTAGTAGCCATTACTAACTTACCACCAAAAGCCATGATGGGTATCGATTCTTGTGGCATGTTACTATCAGCAGTTCATCAAGAAGAAGGCGAAGAAAAATTAAATCTTCTTATGGTAAGTAACAGCATTCCTGCAGGTGCTAAATTATACTAAAAATATTTTAGAGTCTAAATAAATTTTTAGGCTTTTTTCTTTTCTCCAATCTATTTAAGTAATATAAATAAAATCATTTTCATACTATTTTTTAGAGAGGAATTGATTTTATGAAAATGAATATACCCTATGAAAAAGAGATTGTCTTTAATACCAAAATTGCCGATATTACCTCAATTTCCTTAGAGTATGAAGCTAATGTTTTAGAGGAAGATATCGAGGGAGAATTTATTGTTTCCGGTGACTATAAAATTCATGAATTAAGTGTTAATAAAGAACCATTTAAATACCGTATTCCCTTTAGTGTTTCTCTAACTGATGATATTATTAGAGATTCTATAAAATACGATATTAATAACTTTACTTATGAAGTAATCGACGATGATACTTTAAAAGTAAATATTGAATTTGGCGTCGATTATGAAATTGTTAAAGAAAAAATAGCTAAAGAAAATCTAGCTACAAATAATGATTCAGTAAAAGATGCTATTACTTTTGATAATCTAGATGAAGAAGATACTTCTAAAGAAAGAGAAGATAAAGCAGCTTTAGAACTTAATAATCTTTTAGATGATATTGAACTAAATAACGAAATAAGTGCTAACAAAATAAAAGATAACACTAGTATTAAAGATAATAAAATTAAAGATAATACCGTTGATGTCAAAGTAAAAAATAATACCGAAACAACCACCGATAGCGCCAATAAAGAAGTTGTCTTAAATAACGTCAACAACGCCTTAAATACTTATGTTATTTATCATATCCATATTTTAAGTGATGGGGAAGATATTAATACCATAACTAATAAGTATAAAGTAAATAAAGAACTTATTGATGAATATAACTCCAACTTAGAATGGGTAATGGGCGAAAAAGTAATTATTCCAGAACTACAAGATGAATAATGAATTAAAACAAATAATCGAAAAATATAAACCTTTAAAATACACCATTAAAGGTAAAACAGTTAACCTTTTTAGTACTGCTGGTGACTATGTTATCAAGCCTACTACTAAAAATATAAGTGAACTTTTTAACTATCTTCGTTCTCGTAACTTTAATAACTTTCCTAATGTCATTGAACAAAATAATAATTATATAACTTATGAATATGTAAAAAGTCTAGATACTCCTAAAGAACAACAATTACTAGATTTAGTCCTTTTAGTTAGCAAACTCCATAATAAGACAGCCTATTTTAAAGAAGTAACCGAAGATAAATATACGGAAATCTATGATAATATTAAAAGTAATATTTTATTTTTAAAAGATTATTATAGTAAAATGTATGATGAAGCTTTTAACGAAATATATACCAGTCCTTCTAACTACTATTTTCTTTTAAACTATAGCCTTATTAATAATGATTTAGCCTTTATCGAAAATGAACTAGATGAATGGTTTAATTTAGTTAAAGAAACTAATAAACAGCGCGTTTGCCTAGTCCATAATAATCTATCTTTAGACCATTTTGTCAAAGGCATGGATAGTTATTTACTAAGCTGGGATAAGTATACCTTTGATACACCTATTATTGATATTGTTAATCTTTATAAAAATGAATACCTAACTTGTGACTTTAGTGGTATTCTTAAAGAATATTTAAAAAACTTTAAATTAAGTAAAGATGAAGAAAAACTTCTTTTTATCCTCTTATCATTACCCGACCAAATCGAAAAAGAAGCTAACGAATTTAATAATACTTGTAATGTTACTTTAACTGTAGACTATATCAAAAGAACCGAAAAGTTAATAAGGCCATATTATACGGAAAAGAAGAAAGAAGAGAATTGATACTTCAATTAAAAGAATAAAAATATTAAAACGTAAAGGTAGTATTAAAGTAATTAAAGTTTGATAAAAAATAAGAATAGATAAGCCAATGATAGCTAAAATAGTAAAAAAATTAGGGATTCTTGGTCGATTATTACACATATATAACACCTATTTTATTATATGAAAGATATAGTAAAGGGTGTTTTTTTTAAATCTTTATAGATATTGTCTAAATATTTACACTAGAAAAAATTATAGCTATTTAAAAAAGATAAATATTTTGTTATAATTAAGAAGATAAAAGTAGGTGGTAAACGTGAATAAGAATAAAATGGGGAAGGTAGTTAGTGTTGTTTTATTACTAGCCATTATTATAAATTATTTTGCTTTTGGTTTAAAAAAGGTTAGTGCTAAAACTAATTATAAAGCCTATACGACTGGTGATGTTAACTTTCGTCGTGAACCTAATATTAAAGATATGACTAGTGATGGTAATTTTAATATTATTACTAGTATTGATCATAATACTATAGTAACTGTTGTTAGTGATGATATCGTAAGTTACACTGATTGTCGTAGTGGTTGGAAAAAAATTATCTATGAAGAAACGGAAGGCTATATTTGTTCCGGCTATTTAAGTGAAACGCCTCCTAAGGAATTATATGGTCGTCCTTGGAATACCCCTAAAAAAGCTATAATGGGTGGGGCCAAATGGATTGGTTCCGGCTATATATCCCGTGGTCAATACACTTCTTATTTAAAAAAATTCAACGTTAATCCTAAAGCTGATAGTGCTCTTTATAACCATCAGTATCAAGCCAATATTTATGCTCCGGCGGCGGAATCAGTTTCGACTTACAATGCTTATAAAAATCAAGGTTTATTAGATTTACAATTTACTTTTGATATTCCTATTTTCAATAATATGGCTGACCATTATGATCGCTATGTTGGTTATGATAGTTTAGGAACTAATCGTCCCATTAAAAACTTAGTTGATAATATTCATGTTCAAGATGAAGTTACCGACCAAGAGTTTGAAAATACTTTAGACAAGGAAGGATTTCCTGAAAGTTATAAACGTATTTTAAGATACTTACACAATATTCATCCCAATTGGAGCTTCCGTGGTATGCAAACGGGAGAAGATTTCAATTATGCCGTGGAACGTGAAAAATGGGTCGGTGCTATCGACATCAGTGATTATTACGATGAGGCTCACAAAAATGTTGAAGGTAGTAGATGGTATGTCCCTACTACTGCCGTTACGGCTTATTATATGGATCCCCGTAATTTCTTAACTGAAAAATATATTTTTCAATTTGAAGCTCTTAACTATGATGAAAAATATACGGAAGAATTAGTCCAAGGTGTTTTAGCTAATACTTTCATGAAAGGCGACAGTGTTTTAGATAAGCAAAGCTATAAAAGTATCTTTATTGAAGCGGGCAAAACTTACGATATGTCCCCATTGTATCTAGCTTCCCTTGCTCGTCAAGAACTAGGTGTTAATGGTAGTATTGCTAATACCGGCGAAAGATTTACTTATAATGGCAATGAATATCAAGGGATTTATAACTTCTTTAATATCGGGGCCAATCATGGTGTTTACGATGGTTTGATGTACGCTCATGGTAACTATTGTAAAATTTGTGGCGATTATGTGGCTCCTGTTAACCCAGATGATAGTGGTAATAATAGTAACAATGATAATAATGATAACAATAATAATGGTAGTGATAATAAGCCGAGTGGTGATGACGAAGTTATTGTCGTTCCAAGTAGTAAAACTATTATTGACAACTTAGGCCTTAAAGAATATGGCCAGTACTTAAAAGGCTTTAATATCGGCGCTAGTATCAGTGACTTAAAAGCTAAAGAATTAAGCGTAACTTATAGTACGGATAAAATAATTGCGACAGGTACCAAAATAACCTTTAATGATGGTAAGAGTTATACGGCTATTGTCTATGGTGATTTAACTGGTGATGGTTTAGTAAATTCCGCTGACTTATTACGTTTACGTCAATACTTACTTGCTACTAAAGACTTAAGCGGCGCTTACAAAGAAGCAGCCGATCTAACTAGTGATGGCCAAATAAATTCGGCGGACCTTCTTAAATTAAGACAATATTTACTAGGGCAAACTAATATTAATCAAATTTAAAAACTAATAAAAAAATATCGATAAGAGGTAAAAAATGAAAAAAAAATACATATTATACACTTTAGGGCTCTTTGGCTTTGGTTTAACTATTACCAATGCGGCTCCTTCTTACAACTTTAAAGTTTCTAGTGGCACCATTACCAATGGTAATAAAGTAACTGCCTCCGTGACGGTTAGCAGTGTTGCTAGTTGGCAAATAAAAATTTTAAGTTCTGGTAATACAACCGGCTGTTCTAAAAACTGGGCAGATGCTACCAGTGATGCGCAAAATACGACTAAAACTTTTTCAGTCACATGTAAAGCCAGTAGTACGGGCGCAATCAACTTTCGTTTAGAAGGCAATGTCACTGACGCATCCGGTAATACTGTCAATATCAGTGGTTCCAAAACCGTTTCCGTCAAGGAAAAAGCCCCTGATTCCACTATTAATACTTTAAGTAGTTTAAAAGTTGATGACTACGAATTATCACCAAAGTTTGACAGCGATGTCTTAGAATACTCCGTTGTTGTTCCTCCAAGTGCTACTAAAATTAATATCAGTGCGACTAAAAAAGATAGCACTTCTACAGTAAGTGGTACCGGCGAATTTGATGTTACGGAAGGTGAAAATAAGTTTACTATTGATGTTAAAGCTCAAAATGGTGATTTACGTACTTACACCATCAACGTTTCGGTAACCGATGAAAATCCTATCAAAGTTAATGTTGATAATGAGGAATATACGATTTTAAAAACCTCAAGAAATCTTGAAATTCCTTCTTTATACAGTGAAACAACTTGCGATATTGAAAATACAACCGTCCCATGCTTTATTAATGAAAATACTAATATAACTTTAGTAGCTCTAAAAAATAGTTATGGCGTAAGTAATTTCTTTATCTATGAAGACGGTAAATTTAGTAAATACTATGAGCTAGTTAGTGAAAATTTAATAATTATGCCAACTAATAATTCCTTAAATCTTAAAGGCTATATCGAAACAGAAATAACTCTTAATGATAATAAAGTCAAAGCTTATCAATATAAAAAATTAAATAATGACTTCTTTGTCTTTGAAGGTCGTAACTTAGAAGATAATACAACTAATACATATCTTTATAATCAAAAAGATAAAACATTTACTTTATTTGATAATGACTTATATAACTTAATTTATAAAGACTATATGTTCTACTTATATGTCTTAGCAGGTAGTGCCGGAATAATTATCTTAAGCTTAATAATAATTATGGTCATCTCTAGTAAAAATAGAAAAATCCGTAAATTAGTAACTAATCTAGAAGAAAAAATTAAACATAAAGATAAAGAAATTGAGAAAATAAAGAAAATATATTATAATAATAAACATAAAAAGAACAAAAAGAACTATAAAAATGATGTTAATGGGGATACTAGTGATATAAAATTACAACTAGATAATATGCATAGTGAAGAAAAAACTTCGGAAAAAGAAGATAAAGATTTAGATGATACGACCGAAACTTATAATATTTTAAAAGACTAGGGGGATTTTATGGAGTTAGTTGTTAATGGACATAATGTATTTTTAATTATTTTAATAACTTTTATTTGTAGTCTTATTTTAGTACCTGTTACTATTAAAGTAGCTATTCATGTTCGTGCGATGGATTATCCGGATGGCGTTAGAAAATTTCAAAAACAACCCATGCCTCGGTTAGGAGGAATAGCTATTTTCTTATCCTTTATGGTGGGCTATATGTTATTTGCCAGGGAAAGTACCATGATGTTATCCATCTTAATGGCCTCTTTCTTACTGGTTTTAGTCGGTTTTGTAGATTCTATAAATCCTGTTAAAGCTAAGTATCAATTATTGACTCATTTTATTGCAGCTTTTACGGTTTGTGTTTATGGAGGATTAGTTCTAAATAATGTTTCGATTTTAGGACTTAATTTTACTTTTCCATATCCTTTGAATTATTTAATTACGATTATCTTTTTAATTGCCTTCATCAATATGGTTAATTTAATCGATGGCATGGATGGTTTAGCTGGTGGCGTTTGTTCGATTTACTTTGCTACCATTGCTATTATTGGTTTAATATTTACCCAAATGGAAGGTCTTGATGTTATTCTAGCCCTTATCATGTTGGGGGCAACTTCTGGTTTTTTAGTATATAACTTTCCACCTGCCAAGACTTATATGGGCAACTGTGGTAGTGACTTTCTTGGCTTTATCGTCGGAGTTATTGCTTTATTAGGATTTAAAGCTACTACTTTAACAAGTATCGTTATTCCTATTTTAATTATGGCAATTCCTATCTTTGATACGCTTTTTGCTATTCTAAGAAGGGCTATTTCACATAAAGGCATATTTACGCCTGACCATGACCACCTACATCATCAATTATTAAAAATGAAATTTTCCCCACGTACTTCCATCTTAATAATTTATAGCATTACGATCATGTTTAGTGCTGTTTCTATTTTCTTTGTCTTAGGCGATCAAAAAATTGCCATGGCGATTTATGTTATATTAATGCTTATTCTTTTATATATCGTTATGAAAACCGACATTTTATTTAAACATAAAAAGACTAAAGAAAAAGAATTAGCAGAGATAAAATTAAATGTATCAAAAGCGCAAAAAATTATGCATGAAAAAAGTAAACAAAGAAAAAATAAAAAAAATCGATAAACCTCTACATTTGGTAGAGTTTTTATTTTGGTTTATGATATAATTTTACTGTGATAGATATGAAAGAAAAAATAAAAGAAATATTACCTTATATAATTATTCTTGTAGCAGTTATCTTGTTTAGAACTTTTATTGCGACTCCAGTTATTGTAAACGGTCCTTCTATGCAAGAAACTTTACATACTAATGATATCTTAATCTTAAGAAGAACTAGTAAAATAAATCGTTATGATATCGTTGTTGCTAATCATAATGGTGATAAATTAATTAAGAGAGTTATGGGAATTCCTGGTGATAAAGTTAAATGTGTCAGTGGTATTATTTATGTTAATAATGAAGAAGTATCTAATTATGGTTATGGAACATCATTTGATTTTGCCCAAGTTATTCTAGGTGAAAATGAGTATTTTTTAATCGGGGATAATAGGGAAGATTCACTTGATAGTAGATACTTTGGCCCCGTAGAAAAAAGTGATATTAGTGGTGTTGCTGATTTCCGTGTTTTCCCATTTACTAAAATAGGCAAATTATCTTAAAATTAAAAGTAATATAAAAAAACCTCACATTTTAACTAATGAAATGAGGTTCTTTTATTATCAGTTTACTTATAAAAATTTATTTTATATAGAAGTAATAAGAATTACCATCAGTCTTATCTTCATAAACTTCACCATAATAAATAGCTAGTGGCTTTTTCATATTACCTTTAAGTTCATAAGAGATACTAATTTCTATTTCTTCATTACTATTTAAGGTATATTTTTTATTATCATCTAAAGAATAAGTATAAGAAGATTTATCTTTATCTAAATTCCACATTAAAGGGAAATCTTTATTACTAATATTTTTCTTGGTATTTGTAATGTTTTTAACTTTAATATTGACATTTAACTTTTCGTCTTTTTCTTCATAATTTAATACCGTAATATCAAAATCAGTTACATGAGCTGTATCACCAACCCACAAACCCATAAAACCACTATTAGTATTTTCAATTGTAATTAAACTTTTGGTTTTCCAAGCCGGATAACTACTGCTTTGGAAAGGTAGGGAACAACCAGCTAAAGCTAAGACCCCAATTCCCATTAATATACTTTTTGCTACTTTTTTACGCATTATTTTTCACCTATCTTTCTAATTTCATAAGTATTAGCATTTTGTCTTTGTAAACTGTAAGAAGTGAAAACACCAATAATAGATAGTAAATAACCAGTAAGTAAGCCATTATTAAATAATTTATGAAAATCTTTAACGGTATTTAAATAATAAGGAATAGCTTTGTAAGCATCAATAAGTTTTATAACATAATCATTTTTATATAAATTATAAATATAGATAGCGCAGTTAATTTCATGAGCCACTAAGACCATAAATAGACCAACTATTGTCGAAATGATAATTCCTGGCAACTTAATGTTATGGGCAAATTTTTTATAAAATACAGCTGATCCCATCGTAATTGCAATCCCGGCAATTCCTGGCTCAATCCCGATAAAGCCAAAGAATATCCATAAAAGAATTCCAGGAATAGTACCTAAAATGGCTCCTAGTGTTCCTAGTAAAATATTTTCTTTGGATTTATTATATTTTTCCTTCTTATAATTAGTAGCTTTCTTAATAATTTTATAACAATCATTACAATAAAAACTAATTTCCGAATCATTATCTACTAAATAAGTTTTCTTAGCCTCTTTACAATGACGACATACTTCTTTCGCCTCATTATCTTCTAGATACTTACCAATTATCTCTAAAAGAGGATTGATAATCTCCGGTAAATATTTTTTATTAGTAACCGAACCAACAATATTAAGATTTTTATTATTATAACTAACAATGGCTTCTTTAATTTCTTTTTTAATACTATTTGCTAGCTTGTTAATATCGCTATTCATCTCGACACTAAAACTTAAAGTATAAACACTAGATTGATTATCATACTTAATAAGAAAATGATAATCCTTTATACTTCCAGCTAAAATATTACTTCCACAGTAAATCGTATTAGTTCCGATTTTTTGAGCTATTTTCTTCATTTTTATCTTCCTTTTCTTTTTTCTTCGTATATTTATCATAAATACTTTTTAAATATTTAGGATTGATAGTATCTTTTTCACCACGTGCTCCCAAAGTTTCAAATACTTCCGTTATAAAACCTTGTATCTTGCGATTAACCATACAATTATCACGAACTTTGTTCCAATAATAATAAGCTGACATATTTGTATATTTCTTACCTTGGTAATTTTTCGAAGCTGCTATCATATCACAAATCATCTCAACTGCATATTTATAAGGAATAACTGGCGCTTTTAGGGGAGCGGCATAATCAAACCAGTATTCGTGATGATGCTTATTACGTCCCTTATGATGAAGCCAGGCCTTTGAGTAACCTTGCTCTTTTTTAGCATTGATAATAGGAGAGTACTTACCCTTCGCGTAGTATTTTACCCCCTCCCAAAATTCCGTTGGACTATATTTTGATAAATCATGGAGCAAGCCTTGGATAGGAATACCAGCTTTCCAACAAAGAATAAATACTTTTAATCGATGTTTATTAATGGTATGTAAATGACCAAAGAAATTTAAAAAGTATCGCATAGCATTATTCCTTTCAACATATTCATTATAGCATTTCTCTTTTAATGTGTAAATTAATGATTAATAATATTTTCCCACCCACCACACCCAAATATATAGATTTATATAACTATTAAAAAGAGCCGTGTAAAAACACAGCATTATAACTTAGATTATTATAATATAATATTACTCATTTACTATTGAAGCAGATTGTTCTTCTTGAATTTTAATGACTTCTTCAATTGGCATATTAACGGCCATTGCAATTTGGGCGGCAACCATTTTCATCTTTGTTAAATTTTTAATGGTTTCTTTTTTCGAAGCTAGTTCTCCCTCGATTTTACCTTCGTTTTTACCAAAAATTTCTCCTTCTTGACGAGCAAAATAAAGATCGGTATTTTTTAATTTCTTTTCTTCTTCCTCTTTATTAACATACATTAATTCTTCTTCAATACTTGAAAATTCTTCCATAAAATTGACCACCTCATTTAAATCCTCATAATCACCAGCAATCTCTCTTGAACGTTTAATGCTGTTCGATGTAAGCAGTATCAAAGCTCGTCTTTGCCAGTCGCTCATGTCTTCATTATAAGGATTCTCTTCTAATTTATCAAGAGCAACCCGAATAATTGTATTAGTAAAAGGATATTTTATTCTTAAATCTTCTTCTTGTACCACAAACCGATTAATAATTTTTTTATTAAAGGGAAACCTGCAAGCATCAAAGTTAATTTGAACAAAATCAATTGGGACATAATCTTCACCCTTAATTTGCTTACTTAAAACCAAACGATATCCATACGAAATATTCTTAATTATGGAAGAGGGGTTATTATATGTATTTGCCTCTAAATTAATAAAGAAATTTTCTGATACTTGTAATAATAAATCTAAAACCGTAGCTTTATTTTTATAATTTATTCTTGGTAACTCCGTATCAATAAAGTAAGAATTCTTAATTAATTCGTAATCAAGATGTAACATATTGGCAATAATTCTATTCATAAATTCCTTTCTATATTTACAAGTAGCCTTAAAAGCATTATCTTTAGTTATTGGTATTTGAAAATCGGAATTTTCCTTCTTATATTTAACATAATCAGTTATTAATTCTATATTATAGTTCTTATATTTCATATCCATTCCTTTCATCTAGAATTCTTAATATTGAGCTCATAATTAGTCCTTCTATATATATTTATTACCGTTAAAAGTCTAATTTCCTTTAAAAATAATAATAAATTCTAAAATTTTAGACTATTTACAGTAAAATGTATAAATTCACATAAAATTCATATACTAAAAAAGAAAATATAGTATAATTAAATTATATTAAATAGAAAAGAGGATATATAATGAAAAAGAAAACTGTTGCTACATTAGTAGGGGGCATGGCTGCCGGTGCTGCTTTAGGAGTCCTATTAGCGCCTAAATCAGGTAAAGAAACTAGAAACGATTTAATGAAAGCTTTCGATGATTTTATGAACAAAGTAAAAGATATCGATGCTGATGACGTAAAAAAATATGTTGATAAAAACATCAATAAAATCAAAAAAGAATTAGATGACTTAAGCATGGAAAAAGTAGGTAAGATTGCTAAAAAGAAAGCTAAAGAAATTGAAAAATCAATGGCTGACTTAGTAGACTATGTTAAAGAAAAAGGTACTCCTGTTTTAGAAGATGCTGTGGAAACTTTAAGACTTAAAGCTATCGAAGTTACTAATGCTTGTATAAATAAATTAGAGAAAAAAGAAGACTAGGTGCGAACCTAGTTTTTAAATTATCTAAAGAATGGTAAATCTAAAGGATAAATAGTAAGAATTACTGTTAAAACGATAATAATTATAGACCATAACTTATAATTAAATCCTTTTTTACTATATTGATAATAATGATTACTAATACCTAAACCAATAATAATATTAACTAAGAATAGAGTAATATCAAACCATAAACTTTCAATATTAAAACCATATCTAGCTGTATAATAAATTAAAACCATACTAATAATACTACTTAATAATTGAATAATCATTTTACTAAAGAATTTATCTTTCTTTAAAATAACTTTATTCCTATGATAAAACCATATATAAAAGATAAAAGTAGGTAAAATAAATAACTTTGTATGTGAATAGATTGATTCATTAGTCGGACTAATAAGACCAACTAAAAAATTATTATTAGACCATTTATAAGTAAAATGTAAAATACTACCTAATATAAAGATAAATAAAACATTATATAAATTATCCTTTTTATTCATATATCCCCCTTAGTAATATTTATGTTAAATAGTATAATTTAGTATAAAAAAAACAGGCTTTTATACCTGTCTTTATAGTCTTAGTAATTTTCTTTTTTTATTTCAAAGAAACTTTGTGGATGATTACATACTGGGCATACTTCTGGAGCATATTTACCAATAACAATATGACCACAGTTACGACATTGCCAAATTCTATCATCGTCTTTTGAGAAGACTACGCCACCTTCAATGTTAGCAATTAGTTTACGATATCTTTCTTCGTGATGACGTTCAATTTCGCCAACAGCTTCAAATTTTTTAGCTAGTTCTTCGAATCCTTCTTCACGAGCTGTTTTAGCAAACTCTTGATACATATCAGTCCATTCATAGTTTTCGCCATTTGCAGCATCTTCTAAGTTTTCTAAAGTACTTGGAATTTTACCATCATGTAATTCTTTAAACCACATTTTAGCATGTTCTTTTTCGTTATTAGCAGTTTCTTCAAAGATTTCAGCATATTGTTCATAACCATCTTTTCTTGCTTTTGAAGCATAGAATGTATATTTATTTCTAGCTTGTGATTCGCCTGCAAAAGCTTTAAGCAAGTTTTGTTCAGTTTTACTTCCTTTTAGTTCCATATTATTTTACTTCCTTTCCCAATCCCAAGGGATTTCAATACCTAGTATAACATGCTAAATTTTTTTTGCAAACTATTATTTTCTTATGTCTTAAAAAAATGTAGTCTAATTTGACTACCATAAATAAATATCTAATTAAGATCATTTTTTAATTTTTCTATTTCTTCCTTAGAAAGACCAGTACTTTCTACAATTTGGTCCTCACTTAATCCTATCTTGATAAGATTTTTGGCAATTTCTACAGCTTTTTCTTTAGAACCAAGTTCAACGCCACGTTCCTGGGCCTCTTCTA
>CAKOKF010000018.1 GCA_934090775.1 uncultured Bacilli bacterium | reverse complement strand
AGCTAACGTACCATTCTATTATATTTCAGGTTCTGATTTTGTTGAACTATTTGTAGGTGTTGGTGCTTCTCGTGTTAGAGATATGTTTAAACAAGCTAAACAATCAGCACCATGCTTAATTTTCATCGATGAAATTGATGCTGTTGGTCGCCAAAGAGGTTCTGGTATCGGTGGTGGTCACGATGAACGTGAACAAACCCTTAACCAATTACTAACTGAAATGGACGGTTTCGGCGCTAACGAAGGTATAATCATTATTGCGGCAACTAACCGCCCAGATGTATTAGACCCAGCCTTATTACGTCCAGGACGTTTCGACCGTCAAGTTACAGTTAGTCTTCCTGATGCAAAAGCTCGTGAAGAAATCTTAAATGTTCATGCGCGTAACAAAGTATTTGCTGATGATGTTAACTTAAAAGCCTTATCACAAAGAACTCCAGGATTTAGTGGTGCTGATTTAGAAAACTTACTAAATGAAGCTGCTCTACTTGCTGTTCGTCGTAACAAAGAAGCTATTACCATGGATGAAATTGATGAAGCAACCGACCGTGTCTTAATGGGTCCTGCTAAAACATCACGTAAAATTTCTGATAAAGAAAAACATCTTGTTGCTATTCATGAATCAGGTCATGCCGTTATCGGTATCAAACTTGCGGATGCTCAAGAAGTTCATAAAATTACAATAATCCCAAGAGGTATGGCTGGTGGATATACAATGATGCTTCCAAAAGAAGAAAAAATGGGTATCATGACTAAAGAAGAATTAGAAAGCCAAATTATTGGTTTAATGGGTGGTCGTGCCGCTGAAAAAATCTTCTTAAATGCTACAACTACTGGTGCTTCTGATGACTTTAAGAAAGCAACAAACATTGCTAGAAGTATGGTTACTAAATACGGAATGTCTGATTTAGGACCAATGCAATTAGAAGAAGAACAGGAAGGTGTCTTCCTAGGTCGCGATTACAATAAGACTAAAAACTTTTCTGACCAAGTGGCACTAGAAATCGACAAAGCTGTTCGTAAAATTGTTGATGACTGCTACGATAAAGCTGTTGAAATCTTAAAGAAAAATGAAAAATTAGTTAATTTACTTGCTGATGCTTTAATGGAAAATGAAACTTTAACTAAAGAACAAATTGAATGCTTAGTAGAAACTGGCAAAATGTGTCCAGTTGACCCTAAACCAACTAGCGAACCAACAATGGTTAAGCTAAAAGAAGTTGCTAAATCTAAAGGAATCAAAGGTTATGCTAAAATGACTAGAGAAGAATTAGAAAAAGCTATTGAAGAATCAGAGAAATAATAATATGGAAACGATATGATGATTAAGTTCACATACCGTTTTTTAATTATAAAAAAATTAAAGTGATTAATTTACATATATAATGATAAATGTTATACTTTAATTAGAAAAAAGAAAATAGGAGCGAAAATGATAAAACAAATAAACAATAACAAAATATTAATTATTAGTCATCAAGCTGACATTGATGGCATGGGGTCAGTAATTCTTGGAAAATTTTATTTTAAAAAATTTGATTATTTACTTGCTGATAATAATTATGACTTTGATTTAGAAACTGATATAGATGCTGATGTTTATGATACTATTTATATCTGTGATTTAGGATTTACAGACAAAAATCTACAGTACTGTTTAAATCATCAAGAAATTGCAAACAAAATTAAACATTTTGATCACCATGAGTCAGAAGAAGCAAAAAATAAATATTCCTTTGTTAACGAAGTAATCAAACTTGATAATCATTTAACGAGTGCTACTGAATTATTTTATACATATCTACTAACTTTACCAAATAGCGAATTTTTAAGAAGCGATTTTTTTGCTAAATTAGTTGAATCAATTCGCCGAGAAGATACTTGGACTTTTGAAGAAGTAAATAATACTTTAGGTCCTAATCTTGCTACACTTCATGCTTACCTAGGACCAATTCCTTTTATTGACTTGTTATCTAGCCTAGACTGTAGTGGGGATTTCTATCTTCCCAAAGTATACGAAGATATAATTATGCATCAAAATGAAATTAAAGAATGCGATGTAGCTAATTACGTAAACAAAGCTAGACTTGTTGAATTTAAAAATTATAAAATAGCTGTGTCTATTAGTGAAGGATTTCGTTATTATGTTGGTGATGAGCTAATGAAAAAGTATCCAATGGCCGATTTTGCACTAATTATTAATTTTTATCGCTTAACATGTTCTCTAAGAATAAATAACGATAACTATGACTTAGGTCAAGTGGCTCAAGAATTTACCCCTAACGGTGGTGGACATAAGAGAGCAGCCGGTTTTCAATTCGATAAAGACTCTATTCCTAAGATTGAAGAAATTATCTCTAAATACTTAGTATTAGCAAAAAAATAAGACAAAACAGTTTTTATATGTTAAAATAAAATAGCAAAAGTTTTGACGAAGGTGGTATTAAAATGACAAAAATAATTGCTTTAGTAAATCAAAAAGGTGGTGTCGGTAAAACAACATCTAGTATTAATTTATCTGCGGCTTTAGGAAAAGAAGGAAAAAACACTTTATTAATTGATTTAGACCCCCAGGGTAATGCAACAACAGGTCTTGGAATTAATAATGGTGATATTAAACACGATATTTATGATGTTATGACAGGTGCTTGCAATGTAAAAAGTGCTGTTATAAAGACCAAATTTAAAAACTTATCTATGATACCTGCAACTTTAAATTTAGCTGGTGTTGATGTTGAATTTGTAAAAGCAATGCTAGAAGACTCTAACTTTCGTCAAAATGAACAATTAAAGTTGAGTTTAGAACCTTTAATGGGAACGTACGATTACATTATAATTGATTGTCAGCCTTCTCTTGGTATTACAACTATGAATGCCTTAGTTGCTAGTAATTCAGTAATCATTCCTGTTCAATGTGAATTCTTTGCATTAGAAGGTATAACTCAGCTTTTAAATTCTATTATTATGGTTCAATCTAACATGAATCCTGGACTACGTATCGAAGGCGTATTACTTACTATGTTAGACGGCCGTACTAATATTGGTTTAGAAGTAATCGAAGAAATCCGTGGTTATTTTAAAAACAAAGTATTTAATACTATCATTCCTCGTTTAGTTCGTTTAGTTGAAGCCCCAAGTCATGGCAAACCAATAAGTGATTATGATCCTGATAGTAGAGCAACACTTGCTTATCAAAATTTAGCAAAGGAGGTTATTAGTAGAGATGGAAACTAAAAGAAAAGCTTTAGGTAAAGGGTTAGAACAATTATTCACTAATGAACGTATTGATTTTGATAACTTTGAAAAAGGATTAGTAGAAGAAGCTAAACCTAATGAAATTGTTGAAATCAAAATAAGTGAAATTCGCTCTAATCCCTATCAACCTCGTAAAATATTTGATGAAGAAGCCCTAAACGAGTTAGCTTCATCAATAAAAGAACATGGTATTGTTCAGCCAATTATTGTGAAAAAAAGTATAAAAGGCTATGAATTAGTCGCCGGAGAACGTCGTACTAAGGCTGCTAAAATTGCTGGTTTAGAAACTGTTCCTGCTATCATTAAAGACTTTGATGATGAACAAATGATGGAAATTGCTCTTATCGAAAACATTCAAAGAGAAAATTTAAATCCTATTGAAGAAGCTATGGCTTATGATAGTATTTTAAGAAGCAGTAATATTACTCAAGATGAACTAGCTAAAAAATTTGGTAAAAGCCGTAGCTACATAACTAACAGCTTAGGTCTTTTAAGATTACCAGATGATACTAAAAAGTACGTTGAAGATAATAAACTTTCAATGTCACATGCTAGAGCTTTATCAAAACTAGAAGATAACGATCAAATAAATAGATTAGCTAATAAAATTGTTAACGAAAATTTAAATGTTCGCGCTATTGAAAATATTACTCGTGATATTCATGAACAAGAGACCAAAAAAGAAAAAGATGAAAATACTTTATTTGAATTCAAACAATATGATACACTAAATACTAATCACATTTATGAAGATGCCATGCGTGAAAAATTTGGTATTAAGGTAAAAATTACTGGTAAAAAAATTGAAATACCATACTCTTCTCAATTAGAATTACAAAGAATTTTGGAATTAATGGACGTTAAAATTGAAGGATAGTTATGAAAATATTAGAAATAATTTTAAAAATCATTAAAACTAAGCAAGTCTATATTCCCATAATTGCTATTACTCTAGGCATTATAGCTTGCAAAGGTATTAACAGTGCTCTTCAAAAAATGATGAAAATTAAAGATGGTAAAAACTCTTATGAACAAAAGAAAAAAAGAACTATAATTGACTTGTGTTCCAACATTTTTAAATATGTCATAATAGTTATAGTTGTAGTAATAATAATGGATGCTTACGGTATTGATACTAAATCAATTATTGCTGGTTTAGGAGTATTATCGGCAGTACTAGGCTTAGCTCTTCAAGATACTTTAAAAGATTTTGTTGGCGGAGTAAGTATCATCTTAGAAAATTATTATGTTGTTGGTGATATGGTTACTTTTGGAGATTTTACTGGCGAAGTCATCGAACTAGGCTTAAAAAGTACAAAGATTAAAAATTTTAACGGTGAAATTTTGATCCTAGCCAATCGAAATGTCAATCAAGTAATTAACTTATCCCAAGCTAAACAAAATATCTTCTTGGAAATTAGCGTCGCTTATGAAGAGCCAACGGAAAAAGTAGAAACATCTTTAAAGAAAATAATACCTGAAATTGAAAAGATTAATTATGTTGTAAAAAAATCAGTGGCTTATTTAGGAATTTCTTCTCTTAATGATTCTTGTGTTAATTATCTATTACAAATCCAAAGTTTACCAGATAAACAATGGCAAGTTAAAAGAGATGCATTAAGGATTATTAAAAATACATTTGAAGAAGATAACATCAAAATTCCATATCCACAAATCGAGGTGCATCATGGACAAGACATATAAGTTAAACGACCAAGTAATAATGAAAAAACCTCACGCGTGCGGTACTAACCTTTGGCAAATTGTTCGAACCGGGGTTGATATTAAAATAAAATGTGTCAATTGTGGCCGTGAAGTTATGCTTGATCGTTTAGAATTTAATAAAAAATTAAAGAAAGTTTTAGGTGATAATGATGCAAAATAAAAAAAATAAAGTATCTTTAAATCCCATAATGACTTTAATGATTTTAATTGGTTTAGCCATTTTACTAAGTGGTATCCTTGCTTTATTTGGTGTCGGTGCCACTAATCCTGCTGAAGGAAACTGGGTTGCAGTTGAATCTTTATTAAGCCTTCGGGGCATTAAATATATTTTTCAATCAACTGTTTCTAATTTTGCTTCCTTTACACCATTATCAATGCTAATTATTATTTTAATTGGTATCGGTATAATGGATAAAAGTGGTTTTTTAAAAACAACCTTTTCTCTTATTACTAGAAAATGTCAAAAAAAGACTATAACTTTCGTATTGGCTTTAATATGTATAATCTCCTCAATTGGTGGAGATCTTGCATATGTTGTTATGATACCATTAAGTGCTTTACTGTTTTATTATGGACGTCGAAATCCCTTACATGGTATTGTTATAAGCTTTGCGGCTCTTACTTGTGGCACAGGTTTAAGCGTTTTCGAAACTAGTGTCGATTCTAGTTTAGATGCTCTAACTTTAGATGCCGCCCATATCTTAGATTCATCATATACCTTAAGCTATTTAGGCTATTTTGTCATAATGACTGTTGCAATATTTGCATTAGCCGCTGTTATAACTTATATAGCTGAAAAATTTAGTGTTAATGATGTTCCTAAATATGAATTTAAGGATGAAAAGAAAGAATTTAAGCTAGCTAAAAGAGATATTAGAGGTTTAATCTTTGCCGGAACATTTGGAATTATTTATCTCCTAATCTTTATTTATAATATAATTCCCGGCTTACCTTTAAGTGGTAACTTATTAGATTATTCACAAAAATTATACATTGATAAATTATTTAATCTCAATTCATTCTTCTCTCAAGGATTTGTCTTTATCGTAACCATTTGGTTCGTAATCCTTGGTTTATTCTATGGACTAGGTTCAAGAAGTATTAAAAATAGTAATGATTTTTGTGATTATTTAACACATTCTTTAGATGGAATTGGTCGTACAATTATTTTGATATTACTTTCATCAATCTTAATTAATGTCTTTAAGAAAACTAATATTGGTACAGTTGTAACTGCTTTAATTGGTAACTTAATTAGTAATTGCAAGTTCACTGGTATTCCACTTTTATTAATGTTCTTTTTTGGTACTGCTCTCGCAACTATTCTTTTACCAAATACAGTTAATAAATGGACAATCTTAGCAGCAACTTGTGTTCCTACTTTAATGAATGTTGGATTTAGTCCGGAATTTATTCAAGTAATATTCCGTTTTGCTGAAAGTATGACTTATGGTTTAACACCAATCATGGCTTACTTTGTTATTTATTTAGCATATATGGAAAAATATAATACAAATGATAATCCAATTGGGATCTTTAAAATTTTAAACTATCAAAAGAAATATGCTTTAGCAACCGGTGCTGTTTTACTTATCTTATTAATCATTTGGTATTTAGTGGGATTGCCAATCGGTATAAATGTAATGCCGACAATCTAGGTTTAACTGATAAAAAGGTTAAATCTTTTTTGACTTTAAATTTAATTCAAAAAAAGGTAAGAAAAATGTAAAAACATCCAAATAAATGTTAAAATGGTGATAGTGGTGTTAAAATGAAAAAAATTAGTAAATTTTTATTGTTAATATCAGGGATTTGCTTACTTTGCGCTTGCAGTAATAATAAGAATACTGAAAATAAAATTAATGTTGATAGTAATGGCTTTTTAACTAAAGAATCTATAAAAAATATTCAAGAAAAAAATAATTATGTAATTTTAGATGTTAGAACAAAAGATGAATATGATGAAAAACATATTATAGATAGTATCTTAATACCTTATGATGAAATATCGGCTAAAACAGTTAATATTGATAAAGATAAAACTATATTAGTTTATTGCCGTTCTGGAAAAAGAGCCCTAACAGCAGTCGAAAAATTAAAAAACTTGGGTTATACTGCTTACAATATGGGAGCAATAGATAATATAGATTTACCAAAAAAATAAATAATATTCATAACAAAATATAGATATAATATGTTAAATGAAGGAAAGATAATATGATTAAAAGAATAATAAATGAAAAAGAAGCGGCAATATGTGATGAATTATTAACTAAATTAATAAGAGATGAGAGTAAATATGATAAGTTAATATCCCAAGACTTTAAAGTTTATGACTACTTTAAAAATATCATTAAAGATAATAAAAATATTTTATTAGGGTACGTAATTGATAATCAAATAATTGGTTATACTTTTTTAAAATATATGCCCGAAGATAATAACAAAGGCTATTTAATAGATGGTTTATATATAGAAGAAGCTTATCGTCGTAAAGGTTATGCTAAAGAACTTTTAGAATACGCTTTTAAACTATTAGAAAAAGAAACTTGTGACTTTGTTGATATTAATGTTATCTATGCTAATGAAATAGCTAAAAAATTATATAAATCTTTGGGTTTTAAAGAGTTTAAAATAACCATGCGTAAAAGTAATAACTAAATAAAGCAAGTAAATTTATAAAATAATAATTAATAAAAAACAAATAGAGAAAATTACTTAAAAGTGGTTAAATTAATTGCCTTTTTACTTCATTTTATTTATAATTAACAAAGAGGAAGTGGTATTATGGCTTTGAAAGCCGGAATAGTAGGACTACCAAATGTTGGTAAATCTACTTTATTTAATGCAATTACAAAAAAGAATATTTTAGCAGCTAACTATCCATTTGCAACTATCGAACCAAATGTTGGTGTTGTAACTGTTCCTGATACACGTTTAGAATTTTTAGAAAATATGTACTTACCTTCAAGAACAATTCCAACTACTTTTGAATTTACCGATATAGCCGGACTAGTAAAGGGAGCCGCTAAAGGCGAAGGATTAGGAAACAAATTCTTATCTCATATTCGTGAATGCGACTGCTTAGTAGAAGTAGTTCGTTGTTTTGATGATGCCGATATTATTCATGTTGAAGGTAAAACTGACCCAATTCGTGATATTGAAATTATCAATGTTGAACTTATTTTAGCTGATTTAGAAATAGTAACTAATCGTATTACTAAAATCGAGAAGAAAGCTCAAACCACTAAAGAAAAAGATGCTGTTTTAGAATATGAAACTTTAAAAAAATGTGAAAACTCCTTAATGAATAATATTCCATTAAGAAGAGTGGAATTTAATGAAGATGAATTATTATTAATTAAAAACTTCAATTTCATTACTCAAAAACCAATTATTTATGCCGCAAATGTATCAGAAGATGACTGTATTATTGGTGAAAATGAGTATACAAAATTAGTAAAAGAGTATGCTAAAAATGATGATGCCCAAGTAATTGTCATGTGTGCAAAAATGGAAAGTGAACTTGCTGAATTAAATGACGATGATAAAAAAGCTTTCATGGAAGATTTAGGACTTACAAATAGTGGTCTAGATAAATTAATCTTTGCTACATATTACTTATTAGGACTTCAAACATTCTTTACTGTTGGTAAAGATGAATGTCGTGCTTGGACATTTAAAAAAGGAATGAAAGCCCCAGAATGTGCTGGTTTAATTCATAGTGATTTTCAAAGGGGATTTATTAAAGCCGAAGTTACAAGCTTTAATGACTTAGAAAAATTAGGCAGTGAAAAGGCTGTTCAAGAAGCTGGAAAATTACGTCTTGAAGGAAAAGATTATGTAATGCAAGACGGTGATATCGTTCTATTCCGTTTCAACGTTTAAAAATAAGAAAAGGGGAATTACTTTGCAATTTAAAATAATTACCAAAGAAGAATTTTTAAAATATCATGATGACTTCGATTATAACTTTTATCAACATCCTTTATGGAGTGAGGTAAAAAAAGAAAATGGCTGGGGTAGTCTTTATACAGCTGTTTTCGATACTAAAAATAAGCCTCTTCTTATAAGTTTAGTCTTATCAAAAAAAGTCCTAGGAAAATACTTATATTATGCTCCACGTGGTCCCTTATTAAAAGAAGATGCTAATCGTAAGGAAGTTTATGCTTTCTATTTAACTGAGATAAAAAAATATTTAAAAACTCAGAATGCTATTTTATTTAAATTTGACCCTTTAATTGAATACACTAAACATGATAAAGAAGGACAAAAAGTTAGTGATAATAATGAACAAGATTTTGTTAACTTTTTAAAAAAAAATGGCGCTAAACATCGTGGCTTTACAATCGGTTATACTGATGAGGCTCAATTTCGTTGGTCTTATGCTTTAGATATAAAAGATAAAAGTTTTGCGGATTTAACTAAAGATATGAATAGTAGATGTAAAAGAAGTATTAAAAAAGCTGACAAGTTTCCTTTAACAGTTAAAGATGTAAGTGATGAGACTATAAAAGACTTTAAAGATATAATGGAAAGTACAGCCGAAAGACAGCATCATGGTGATAGAACTTTAGCTTATTATCAAACTTTAAAAGATAAACTAAAAGATATAATTAGAATGTGCTTAGTGTATATAGACAAAGAAAAATTTATAGATGACATTAACAATGGTAAATATACTATCGATGAAAAAGTTTTAGAAGATATAAAAAATGATAAACGCGATATGATACCTATCAGTGCCGGTATCTTCATCTTTGATAAAGACCGCTTCAATTATGTATATGGTGGAACTTACGCTGAATATTTTCCATTTATGGCTCCTTATAAAATGCAAGAAGAAATGATAAAGTATGCTATTGAAAAGAAAATGAGCTATTATGATTTTGGCGGTATTTCTGGTAACTTTACACCTGGCACTCCCGAGTATGGTGTCTATGAATATAAAAGAGGTTATGGTGGCTTTGTCATTGAATACATTGGTGAATTCGACTTAGTTATTAATAAGCCATACTACTTAGCGTACAAATATGGATTGGGAGTTTATCGTACATTTAGAAAAATTGTTTATAAAATCAAAAAAAATTAACCAAATTCATTTAGAATTTGGTAATTTTTCTTTTAAATTTCATAAATTAATGGTATGATTTTCTTAATTAGAAAGAGGGAATATTATGCGTATTTATAATTCACTTACGGATAAATTAGAAGAATTTAAGCCAATTAAAGAAGGCCAAGTAAGTATGTATGTTTGTGGACCAACAGTTTATAATTATGTTCATATTGGTAATATGCGTCCTGCCATTACTTTTGATATGGTAAGAAATTATTTAGAATATCTAGGATACGAAGTTACTTATGCCTCTAACTTTACCGATATTAACCCTAAAATTATTAAAGCTGCCGAAGAACTTGGCATTACTGAAAGAGAAGTAGCAAATAAATTTATTGCCGCTTATCTAAAAGATTTAGAAGATTATCAATGTGGTAAAATCGATATTCATCCAACAGTCCTTGAAAACTTAGATAACATCTATACATTTATTCAAAAGTTAATTGAAAAAGGCTATGCTTATGAAGTAGACGGCGATGTATATTTCCGAGTAAGTAAAATTAAAGACTATGGCTGTCTTTCTAACAATACTATAGATGAATTAGAAAGTGGCGCTCGTTTAGAAATAGACGAAAAGAAAGAAGATCCACTAGACTTTGCTCTATGGCGCAAATCAACTGAAGGTGAACATTTTACATCTCCTTGGGGTGAAGGTATTCCCGGTTGGCATACTGAATGCGTTGTTATGATTAACAGCATCTTCGGTGAAAAAATCGACATTCACGGTGGTGGTGTTGACTTGAAATTCCCGCATCACGAAAATGAAATCGCTCAAAGTATGGCTTTAAATAATAATCACTTAGCTAATTACTGGATGCATAATGGCCATATCAATGTTGAAGGTGTTAAAATGAGTAAATCTTTAGGTAACTTTATACTAGCTAAAGACTTTATTAAAAATAGTAAAGCTAACATTGTTAAACTTGCTATGTTTAAAACACATTATCGCTTACCTTTTAATATAAAAGACGAACTATTTAAAGAATGCGGTCTTTTAGATGATAAAATATATAACACTTTAAAACAGGCTAGTTTACAAATTCAACTAAATGATATAGTTATAAATCAAATAGAACAAGATGAAAATATCAATAAAATCATGGACGAAGACTTTAATACTCCAAACTTAATAACTTATCTTTTAGAACTTATAAAAGAATTAAATACAGCTCTTCGTAATAAAGGAGAAATTGGTTTATTATATGATAAAATCAATTTAATTATTAACATTCTTGGCCTTCATTATGATTTAAAAACATTAAGTAAAGATGACAAAAAAACATATCAAGAATGGTTGGAAGCTAAAGAAAATAAAGATTATACTAAAGCTGATGAACTAAGAGAAATTTTAGCGAATAATAATATACTTTAATATTTAGAAGTAATAGGAGTAAAATGGATACATTGTTAATAATTTTAATTATATTAATACCTTTAATAGCCCAAATTAAAATAAGTAGTAGCTATAATAGATATAAAAGAGAAAAAAATACATGTAATTTAACAGGACAAGAAGTAGCAAGAAAGATATTAGATGAAAATGGTTTAAATGATATTCATATTGTAGAAATCAAAGGGGAATTAACCGATCATTATGACCCAACAAGAAAAGTAGTTCGTTTATCAACCGATATTTTTCATGGAGATACAATAGCTGCTGCTTCAGTAGCGGCCCATGAATGTGGACATGCTATTCAAGATAAAGAAAATTATACATTTTTAAGAATACGTTCAGCAATTTATCCTGTTGTAAATGTTGCAACAAGCGTTTCTTATTATATAATTTTAATTGGCTTTTTATTACAAGCTTTGCAACTCGTCTATTTAGGAATTGGCTTAACTTGTTGTGGTTTGATATTCCAACTAGTAACTCTACCAGTTGAATTTGACGCTTCTAAAAGAGCATTAAATAAACTAGAAGAATACCATTTATTAGCATCTAGTGAAATGGACGGTGCAAAGAATGTTTTGACATCGGCTGCTCTAACATATGTAGCTGGAGTCATGGCTTCCATACTACAAATATTTAGACTTCTTTTAATCGTTAATAATGACGAACGTAATAGATAATTGAATCTCCATATATTGGAGTTTTTTTCAAAAATACTAACAATCATTAATTTTGCTTATGAAACTGTTCATGTGTATTAAGTAAATAACGAAAAATCATAAAAATTTAGTATATAAATCTAATTAAACTTTAAAATATAGATGAATAATTGCACAAAATTTTTTTCTCTTGTAAATTTTTCCCATTTGTGATAATATAACAGCCGAATGGGGGATATATATGAAAATCGGTGATACTAAAATTATCGATAACATAAAATATCTCATCTTAGATATACTTGAAAAAAATAATAATATTTATGTTATGGTCACTAAATTGGACAAAAATAATGAGCCTACAATGGATGAATATAAAGTCTATAAAATAATAGAAAATAAATGGGAGCAGGAAATAAATAATAATGTTTTAAACGAACTAATGCCCATTTTTACAAAAAATATTAGAAAATTAATTATTGAATTAGCGGGGGATTAATATGAAAAATAATAATATAGAATTAACAAACGAAGAATATGAATATTTACAAGGTTTAAATTTAAATTTGACAAAAGCAAATGAGTTTTATTATAATTACGATTTTTTTATAAAATATATTGATAAATCACCAAAAGAAATTTTAGAAATGGCTGATAGTATCGGCAAAAGGATGTTACTGTGGTTTGATAATATATTTAATGATACTCTTGAAAACTTTTGGGGCGATAGCTATATTGATTTATTTAGTGGTAAAAAGAGTTTGGAAGATGATTCTTGTCCACTAAACGATAAGGAAAGTAAGGAATATAAAAGATATATTCAGTACAAAAAGATATTTGCAGCATCAATAAAAACTATGGTTGAAAATAAAACCAAGGAAATGCAAAGTGGTTTCGACGAAATGGGAAGTATTTCTGAATCTAATAACGAAACAGTAAAAGAATATTTAAACTTAATGAATGATCTATTAGGGGATGAATATAATAAACCGGAAGAAGATTATATTGATATTGACAGTAAAATAACTCTTTACAAGTCAGTATATAGGGATAGAAAAAAGCCTAAAATAAGTTCTAGTATGACTTTCCTTAAGATTATGAATATTGTTGAAAGAAGCAACGAGAATCAAAAACTTAGCGTAGAAGAAACCCAAATAGTAGATTATATAGCTAAAACTATAAATTACGATTCAATTTTTAAAGCATTAGATCCAAAAAATAAGTATTTTATTCAAAACTATATAGATGTAATTTTTGTTGTTAGAGCTTTAGCAGATAGTACTTTAAATAACGATTACCATAAATACTATAAAGATATATTATCTCGTAAAAAAAGTATTAATCAAGATGTTTCTGAGATAATCTCTGGAGGCTATAAAAATACGGGAATGGGTAATGCAGTCAAAGAAATGGATGACTATATTAGAGCTATTAGCGTTAATAATACTTATCAGGAATTTAGTCAGTATCTCTTCAATAATACAAGTGACTTTAATTATATCAAAAATACTAATGCCCTATCTGATAAAGAAATAATTGAAAAGAACACGAAATATTTTGAAAAAAATGCTAATGGCAAAACAATTAAATACAATGTAAAAAACGGCAACGATACCTATGAATATGAAGTAAAATTGACTGATGAAGAAATAGAAAACGATAAAAAAACAATTAGTGAAAATCGCAATTATTTGGAAGATGATAATGCTAGTTTAGTAAAAATTGATGAACTAAGGAAAATCATTGATAAAAAATTAAAAAAAGAAGCTTTAACTGCTGATGAACTAGCTAAATTAAAAAATTTTGTAATCGAAGAAAATATAGACGATATAAGCGATGAAGAATTAACCGATCTAAAAACGGAAGTAGACAAAGTTTGTAATCAATTACAAAATGAGTCTAAGACTAGAGCCTCTAAAATTGCAGCTTTATCTAAAGCTAATGATATTATTGAGCGTAAAAAACAAAATATAGATGATAACAAAAAAGTTAGTAAATTTAGTCCTTTAAAAAAATGGGCTAGCAAAATAACTAAAGCAGCTTGTCCAATTGTAGGAGGCATGATAGGTTACAATTTAGCCTTCGTTTTAGGACCAGTAGGAATAGTCGCCGCAAATGCGATTGGTGCATTTATAATAACACAAGCTAAAGCTTATGCTAATATATTAGAAGAAAAAGAATTAAGTGAAGATGAAATTGAAATTGAATCAATTGAAAAACCAACTAATAAAGTATGCAATAAGGTCAGTAAATTCCTAAAAAAAGTACATTTAGACAAATTAGCAAAATTTAATATGTTTGAAAAATTATCTAATACTAAAAATGAAAAAGTAAATAAATTTTTTAGAAATAAAGAAACTTTAAGAACTATTGCTAATTCTATAACAATCGGTTTAATAGCGTTAGATCTTACCGCTTTTGGAAGAATGATGTTAAAGAAAGCAGCATTAAATAAAAAAGGTAATACTGTTGATGCTGCTAATAAAGGCGCTGGCAATGACGTTGGAAGTGAAGTTGCCAAACCAGCAAATAGCGGCAATACCACTGGAACAACTAGCACAGCTAATATAAATACCCCTACGAATAGCTATGGTGATCCTGAAGTAACCTCTTTAAAAATCGGAGATACCGTCGGAGCTAATGGGGATCTTACATATGGATATCGTAATAGCTATGATGCTTTATATGGCAAAAATCCAGTAAAATTAAATCAAGCTATTATGAAAGATAATTCAGTAGCTAGTGCGGTTTATTATCCTAATAGTCAAGGTATAATGGAAAACTTGAATTTAGAAAAAGGCGCCGATATTATTGCCGAATTAGAAAAAAGAGGTTATGATATTAGCAAAGCAGTTATAAACACAACTAATGAAGCGGGTAAAGCTCGTGCATTTACAAAGATAGCCTAAAGGAATTTTAGATGAAAGATAAAATAATAAATTTAAAAGATGGTACTTCCATTTATATTGCTGATGAAATTGATTATAAAGGGAAGCGTTATGTATACGGACTTCAATATGATAAAATGTCTGAAAATGTTACAGCAAAATATTATATTTTAGAAGTAGTAGTAATTGATAATAAATTAAAATTAAAAAAAATTGAAGACAAAGGATTAAAAGATGAAATTTATATTCAATTTACATCTAATCAATTTGCCAAAGTTTTAGATGATTAAATTAAAAGTTTTGTGATTTTTTACACAAAACTTTTTCTAAATTATAGAATAAAAAAATAACCTAATGTATAATAATTGAAGAGGTTAAATATGCATGAAGTAATAACAGTACAAAAATTTAGTGAAAATGAATGGCTTATTGATGGAATACTAAAAGGCAATCCCAATGCTCAAAACCTAATTATAATGTTAAATGAAGGGGGATATACCAAAGATGAAAATGGTGTTTTCCCAGTAATAAAAAATAATATAATTCAAAAAAAAGATAATAAAATAATATTTCAAACTAAAAAGTATGGTAACTATGAAATATTAGTCAATACAATAATAAAAGATCAAAAATTTTGCACTTTTCGTTATGATTTGCGTAACCATGGTCAAAGTTTAGTAAATGGTAAAATGGATAAGCGAGATACATTGTATACACGTTTAGCAAAAGATCTACGAGATGTTTTAAAATATTTGAAAAACAAATATTCATTTCAAAAAATTTATTTTATTGGCACTGGTGTAGGAGCTTTAACTATAGAATACTATTTAACCAAACTAAATGAGATACCAATTAATGATATTAAAAAGGTTTATTTAATTTGCCCCAATTCACCTCAAATAATCTATAATGTAAATCCTAAATATCAATTTATTTATCAAAAACAAGAATATTTACTCCAACATAATGAACAATTTACAAAAGTAAAAGGAATATTTGAAGGAAAAAAGACTCTATATGAAGCCGAAGAAAATTATAATATAGAAATTGAATATGCTAAATTACAATTACCAACAATTTATTTTTTATCAACTACCGATAAATTAATTCCAATTGAAATATATTTAAAAATATTAGCACAAGTTCAAAAAATAAATGCTCAAATAGAGTATGAAATAATTAGTAAAATAATAGATTATGGAAATACCGATCATGGTTTATATGATAATGAGTCAAGTACTTATGTATTAACAAAAATAATACAAAGTATTTTAAATGACTGAGTTGTAAAATAGCCATTAAAGAAAGGAAAAATTTTAATGAATGAGATAAAATGCCCACATTGTAAAACTGTATTTCAAATTGATGAACAATCATATGATTCAATAGCTAAACAAGTAAGAGATTTAGAGTTTTCTAAAGAATTACAAAAACGTGAAGAACAATTTAACAATGATAAAAAAAATGCTCTTGAACTTCAGGAGATTACTTTAGAACAAAAGTATAATCAAGAAAATCAAAAATTAAAAGATGAATACACGAAAACAATTGCGAGTCAAAATTCTAAAATAAATGAATTAAATATTAAACTAGAAAATATAAATACTGAACAAGCTAACGCTTTAAAACTTCAAAAAACACAATTTGAACTTCAACTACAAGAAGAAAAAACTAAAAGTATTCAAGAAATTGAGAAACTAACTACAACTTTAGAAACTTCTAAAAATGAATACTTAATAAAAGAAACAACATTAAAAACAACATATGATGAAAAATTAAAAGTTAAAGATGAACAAATAGCTTACTATAAAGATTTTAAAGCTCGTCAATCTACTAAAATGATTGGAGAATCATTAGAAGTTCATTGTAATAATGAGTTTAATAAATTAAGACCATTATTTAAAAATGCTTATTTTGAAAAAGATAATGATGTAAAAACGGGTTCCAAGGGTGATTTTATTTTTAGAGATTATGACGATGATGGTACTGAAATAACATCTATTATGTTTGAAATGAAAAATGAAGCGGACATGACTGCTACAAAACATAAAAACGAAGATTTTCTCAAGGAATTAGACAAAGATCGTCAAGAGAAAAAATGCGAATATGCAGTTCTTGTTTCTCTTTTAGAAATAGATAATGAATATTATAATACAGGAATAGTTGATGTAAGCTATCGTTACTCCAAAATGTACATAATAAGACCACAATTCTTTATTCCCTTAATAACACTAATTAGAAGTATGGGTCTAAACACTCTTTCTTATAAGAAACAATTAGAATTATTGCATGAAGAAAATATTGATATAACTAACTTTGAAGAAAATTTAGAAAAGTTTAAAGATGATTTTGGAAGAAATTATAATTTAGCTAGCAAAAAATTTAAGACGGCTATTGAAGAAATTGATAAAACAATTGATCATTTACAAAAAACTAAAGATGCTTTATTATCAAGTGATAAAAATTTAAGGATTGCTAATGAAAAAATTGATTC
>CAKOKF010000017.1 GCA_934090775.1 uncultured Bacilli bacterium | reverse complement strand
CTCGTTTATCAATCTATTAAGTATATGCTGCATATGTGGAATATTGATAAAAATATATGACTTTTATCTGTCAATATGAGTTATATATTAGGAAATCCACAACAAAGATAATATGTTTGACAGACATATTTCTTTCTAAGAAACCTATTAGATTAAATTCTAGTAGGTTTTTTCTTTTCTTTACAAATATAATATGCTACAATACTTAAAGACAACATGGCTAGAGGGTGTAGTATATGCAGGGTAAAAGTATTTTTAATTTTCTTCCTAGTATTAGTGATGAAGATATTATTAAATATATAAAAAGTAAAATAAAATATTTTCAAAACACCTATAAAATACGTACTAACTTAGGTTATATAAGTCCAACTAAATATTCCTTACCATATTATGGTTTTATAACTAATAATATTAAAATACGCTATAACTTAGACAATGATTACTATCAAATTTATAAAAATAATTATATTTATGAATTTATTAAATATTTACAAAGAAATAAAATATATAATGACAATGAAGCCATACTTTATATAGCTAATTTTCTTGAAGAATATTTAGGGCGTAAAGTAAGTAGATTAAAAAGAAGAGAAGATATCCTAAATAAAGAAAGTGAGTCAGAAATAATTCTTAGTGATATAGATAACTTAAAACAGGAAAATGTTGCTACCTCCTTAGAATATAGTATTATGGCCCAAAACTTATTAACCTTCTTAGGATATGATTCTATCTTTTTAATTGGATCTTGTAAATTAAATGTCATTAATGACTTTTATTCTTTTAATATAATTATGATCGATAATAATTATTACTTATTTGATTTTTATAATCCAATAACAGTATATAACCGATTAGGAGAGATAGAAACAAAACAACCATATCAAGTTAAAATAAATAACGAAGATATTGATTTATTTTTAAAAGGGCTAAAACCACTAGTTTTAAAAGATTATAAAAGAATTATTCATGGTAAATTGTATCAACAAATAAACAATAATAACTTACGAATCTATTCTTTAAATGAAATTTTTAATTAGCAATTAATTCTTACATGAGAAAAGAACAAAATATACGGTTTTTTCTTAAAATAAAAGGGAATTAGTTGTTTTTTTTAACTCTTTTTCCTATAATTAAAGAAGAAAAATTTATTATATATTTAATTATAATAAAAAATATAAAAAGAAAGGATTTAGTCTAAATTTAAATAAAATTGACTAAATATAAAAATAATGATGAAAGATTTACGTGTTGTATTTATGGGAACTCCCGATTTTGCGGTGCCTGTTTTAGAAAAATTGATTGCCAATACTAATGTTATTCTAGTAGTAACACAACCTGATAAAGAAGTAGGGCGTCATAAAATCTTGACACCAACGCCAATAAAAAAAGTAGCTATGGAACATGATATTCCTGTTTTTCAACCTAGCAAGATTAGAAATGACTATACGCCTATTCTAGAAGCCAAACCTGATATAATTATCACTTGTGCCTATGGGCAAATAATTCCTAAGACTTTATTAGACTTACCGAAGTTAGGTTGCATTAATGTTCATGCTTCTTTATTACCATCCTTAAGAGGTGGAGCACCACTTCATCATGCAATAATAGATGGCTATGATACTACTGGTGTAACTATTATGTATATGGATGAAACGATGGATACCGGGGATATAATTAGCAGTGTTACTTATGAGATTAAAGATACTGATAATGTTGGCAATGTCCATGATAATTTAATGACCTTGGGAGCTGATCTTTTAATCGAAACTTTACCTAGTATTGTTGCGGGCACTAATAAACGCATTAAACAAGATAATGCTAAAGCAACATACGCATATAATATATCAAGAAGTGATGAACATCTTGACTTTACTAAAGAAGGGATTACTATAGATCGAAAAGTTCGTGGTCTAAATCCATGGCCACTTGCTAATACTTGCTTTGATGAAGAAGAAGTAAAAATAATTAGTGGTTACTTTATAAAGGGTAAATCAACTCCTAATACTATTAATGTCGTAACAAAAGATTCTTTAGGGATTGGATGTAGTGATGGCATTTATTATGTAACTGCTATTAAACCAAGTGGTAAGAAAATAATGGATATAAAATCATATTTAAATGGTGTTGATAAAGAAAAATTATTAGCTAAAAAAATTAGTTAAATAAAAAAATAAGGGTTTATTAAAAAATAGGGTGGTTTGGAATTATGTTTAAAAAAGATGAAAATGAAAAGACAATAGAAAACGATAAACTAAAGAAAAAAATCATGGTTAACATGATTACGGCTTTAAGAGGTATTGGCGGTATTCTTCTTATACCAATTTTTACCATCTATGGCAGTATTCCGGCTGCTGCTTGGTTTATCAGTTTTATGGCAACGGATTGGATCGATGGTTATCTTGCTCGTAAATATGAAGTTTCAACCTTCTTTGGCGCTTTACTAGACGGGATGTTTGATAAATTATTTGGTTTCATTTCCTTTTTTCTTCTTGCAAGTATTTGTCCTGATTACATCATCCCTGCTTTATTTGAAGCTGGTATCTTAAGTTATGGTCTTTACAGTGCAACTAAAGGAAATAATATAAAATCGACTTTAGTAGGCAAAGCTAAGATGTGGTTTTTAGCATCCTCAGTTCTTCTTGGCCTTTTAAATACTGATTATGTTGCTTTAGAAAATCTTTTTCAAACCATTAATTTAGCCCAAGTACCGCTTGCTAGTCTTATAAAATTAGAGCATGTCAGCAAAAATGCTTTAATTGGTATGGAAGCCTTAAGTTTAACTAGCTACGTTGTTAAAGACCAAATAGAAGATAATAAAAAAGAAGCAAAAGTTCCCTTGAAAGTTAAAGAAATAAAAGAAGTTCTTTTAACAAGAGATGAAAAAACAAAAGAAGAAGTTCAAAGACGTCTTTTTGATACTGCCTATTATGAAGAAAATAAAGATAAACCTTTAAGCTTATTACTTAATCTAAAGAAACATGAAAACATTTAATAATATCAACTTTTAAAAACTTGCCAAAAATAAATAAATATGATAAAAACTTATTAGATAAATAAATAGTAAGGAAAAAAGATTATGATAGGAATGGTAATAGTAAATTATAATGATTATAAAACGACGGAAAGATTATTAAATAATGTTAAAGATTATAAAATTCTCCAAGAAATAGTAGTAGTCGATAACAAAAGCACTGATGATTCACTAAAAAACTTAAAAAAGTTACAAAGCAAGAAAATAACTATTATCGATAGTGGCGCTAATAAAGGATATAGTTATGCTTTAAATGTTGGCTGTAAATACTTAATAAACAAATATAAAAAATTAAATATTGTTATTTCAAATAGCGATATCATTATTGACAGTGAAAATGATATAAAAGATCTAAATGCTCATCTAAGTGAGAAAAATGTTATAGTCGGTCCTACGATTATTCAAGGTAACGACTTAAATAGAGGCTTTAAAATTCCAACGCCATGGCAAGATATTAAACAAAATATTGTCTTTTGGGGAAAAAGAGTTTTAACAAATGAATTAAATTATCCTAATGATTACTATCATAAAGACATAAGTAAAGTTGATACTGTTTCCGGTTGCTTTTTTATGATAACTAGCAAACACCTAGAAGAAATGGATTATTTCGATGAAAATGTTTTCCTTTACTATGAAGAAAATATTATGGGTATTAAAACTAAAAAATTAAAGAAAAATATCATCGTATGTAATAATGTTGATGTCATTCATGATCATTCCGTTTCTATTGATAAAAGTTTAAAAAGAATTAAGAAATATGATGCTTTAAAGACCAGCCAAGCTTATTTTGAAAAGACTTATAATAATGCTAGTAAATTAGAATTATTTTTCTTGAAAATATTTAGATACTTAACCAGAATTTTATTATTAATAAAGTATGTAGTGGATTAAGATTAGATTGTAAAAGCAAGTCTAATCTTTTTTCATAGCATTTAAATTTACGACATAACATCCTTCAATGTTTCTAATTTTTTCTATATTTGCATTCTTATATTTATTATAATATTCCAACGATGGTAAACTATAGTGATAATTTAGACTTGCAAGGAACCCATTAACACGTATATTTGAACCAATAGGGCCGTCATTATCCCAGTTGTAGAAAGAATTGCCTAAAGTCTCACCTTTAATTTTTAAACCATTATCAAAGCTACCAATAATGTCTAAACAATTATTTTCTGGAATATTATCTTTAATATAATTTGCGATTTCAACATCTTTAATGTATCTTTGATTGTCGTTGTAAAATAACACAAAAGTCATGCATCCTTCTCTTATAATTACAAGCATACTTAAAATGTATATGAAATTTATTAATTTTTTATTGCTGATATTACTAATTAAATAAGTTATCATCAAGGTTAAAGCAAAGATGTAATTAAATTGAGCACGGTAAGCAACTGTTGAAGCTGTTAAAATGGTAAGAAGAAACGGTGATATGGCCAGTATAAAAAATAAAATTAATTCTTTTTTCTTTTTTAATAAAATAATAGAACCGATTATAAATATAATAAGATAACTAAAAAGATGATAGTAAGAAAAACCAAAAAGAGTGGATAAACCAATATAGCCAATTACTAATAAGTTTTTAATAATGCTCTTGTTAAACCAATTAAAATTGCTTGATAGATAATTAGAATTATAGTGGTAAATATAGTTTTTAACTAAAAATCCGATAATACTATAAAATAATAGGCTAATAACAAAAATTATGATTAATTTTTTTAATCCTTTTTTATGAGTCAGCAAATAAAAACAGCTAATACTGATAAAAAGAGGAACAAAAGCTTGATATAAGCCAAAAATAAATGAAAGTAATAGAACAATTGGTATAATTAATCCTTTTTTAGAAAAATTAATATATTTATCAATCATAATAAAGCTAGTACATAACAAGAAAAATCCTAGACTTATTTCTAAACTTTGTAAAGTAAAACCGAATTGTTCTGCCAAAATAGGACTTAATCCAACAACTAAAGAAATAATATAAATTGAAAACTTATTATCCTTTTTTGCCCATTTTGTAAAAAGATAGCAATAACTAATAATGCTTAAATAAAATAAAATTAAAGTTAAAATTCTAGTTATTAAAATATTAAAAGGCAAAAAAATAATGTTTTTTAGAAAAACTAGACTAAAGCGATTAATTCCTATCCAACTTAAAAGTAAACCAGTTTTATCATTAATAAAATTTTCTGTATCAATTGATATAATAGGCTTTAGATAAAATGAATAGGTTAGTATTAATATCATCAAAACCAAAATAAACTGTTTATAATGTTTTTTTACAAAATTCCACATAAATTCAACTCTTTTCTAAAATAACTTTCTACTATTTACTCTAAAAATATTATATCAAATAATTATTGTGTTAAATACATAATTTATGGTTTTTAAATATTAAAAATTATGGTAACATATTAAGTAGATACCAAAAAGTAGTTAGTATTTAAAAGAATTCATTTGGTATAATAATTATAAGGATGATGATAATGAAAAATAAAAAAAGTGATATAGCAATTGATGTTAATCATGTTACTAAGACTTTTAAACTTTATTCTGATAAGCCGCAAACCTTAAAAGAAAGGTTAGTAAGAGGATGGAAAAATAAAACGGAAGAAAGAACGGTCTTAAAAGATATTAATATTGAAATTGACAAGGGTGAAACTGTGGCCTTAATCGGAGTTAATGGTAGTGGTAAATCAACCTTACTTAAGTTAATGACTAAGATTATTTATCCTAATAAAGGAACTTTAAAAACTTATGGAAAATTAACTAGTCTTTTAGAGTTGGGAGCAGGGTTTCATCCTGACTTTACGGGACGTGAAAACATTTATTTTAATGCTGCTATCTTCGGTCTTACAAAAAAAGAAATCGATGATAGATTGCAAAGCATTATTGAATTTAGCGAACTAGGGGATTTTATTGATAGTCCAGTGCGTACTTATTCATCAGGCATGTATATGCGTCTAGCTTTTAGCGTTGCTATCAATGTTGATGCCGAGATCCTACTTATCGATGAGATTTTAGCAGTTGGAGATCAACATTTCCAAGATAAATGCTTTGCTAAATTAGAAGAGTTAGCTAAAAGTAATATGACCATTGTCATTGTAAGCCATAGCTTAGATTCAATAAAGAAATTATGTAACCGTGCTATTTGGATTAACGAAGGTAAAGTAGCCATGGATGGTAAATGTAGCGAAGTAATTGATGAATATTTGAAGGTTTGTGGGTAGGTGAAAATATGAATGTATTTAAAGAATTATATCAATATCGAGAACTATTAAAAACTAATGTTAAAAAAGATATAAGAGGTAAATATAAAGCATCCTTTCTAGGGGTCTTATGGTCATTTATAAATCCTTTATTGCAAGTACTTGTATATGCGATAGTATTTCCTTATATTATGAAAGTTCAAACTGAAAATTATCTTGTTTTCTTAATATGTGGCATTATTCCTTGGACTTGGTTTACTACCGTTATTAGTCAGGGAACAACTTGCATTACCAATAATGCAAACCTTATTAAAAAAGTTTATTTTCCTCGTGAAATACTTCCAATATCCATAGTAACCAGTGGTTTAATTAACTTTTTAATATCATGTGTAATTATTCTTCTCTTTGTGTTACTAGGAGGATGTGGTATTAGTTGGCATTTAATATTTTTACCGTTTATTGCTTTAGTCCAATACGTAATATCACTAGCTATCATTTTCTTACTAAGTGCTTTTAATGTCTATGTTAAAGATGTTGAATATATGGTAACCTTCATTATCAACTTATTCTTCTACGCAACGCCAGTTTTGTATTCGACAGAAATGTTTCAAGGATCTTGGATGATTTGGTTATTTAGGTTAAATCCAATGGCTCATTTAATTAATGCGTATCGTGATATCTTCTATGTCCATCATATACCACAGCTAGGCAATCTAGCAATATTACTAGTTATCGGCATTGTAATTTTAATATTGTGTTACAAAGTATTTAAAAAACTAGAAAAAAGATTTGCTGAGGAAGTATAGGATGTTTAGCTTTATCATTTTACATTATAAAAATATTGAGGAAACTATTGAATGTTTAACCTACTTACAAAAATTAGATTTAAGCAATAGTCATATTATTATTGTTGATAATAATACCTTGTCTACTAGTGAAGAGAAATTAATTAAGAAATTTACAAAAGATATTTTAAAACTTGATCAAAATTATGGTTTTGCTAAAGCTAATAATAAAGGAATAGAATATGCTAAAAAGAAGTATAACTCAAAATTTTATATCGTTATGAATAATGATGTTTATATTAGTGATAAAAACTTTTTAAATATTATTGCTAATGATTATGAAAATTATCACTTTGATATGCTAGGGCCTTCTATTACATCACCTAGTGGGGAATCAGTTAATCCCTTTCCAGTTATTAAAGATGAAGAGTCTTTAAATAAAGAAATAAAAAGGTGTGAGAAATTAATCAAGATTTATAGCCATTCAATTAGTTATTATTTATTACAAACGGGCATTAAAGTAAAACATCTTTTAAAAAAACCGTTAGTGCCAGCAAATGGTAATGAAGTATTAACCAGTGCGCCATTACATGGATGTTGCATAATATTTAGCAAAAACTATATTGATAAATATAAATATTCGTTTTATAATGAAACCTTCTTATTTCATGAAGAAGAGTTCTTATATCAACGAGTAATAAAAAATGATTTAGTTAGTTTATATGATCCTAAACTTACTGTATTTCATAAAGAAGGATCTAGTATAAAGAAAAGTAATAAAAAGGAAAGATTAAGCAAATTATTTAGAGAAAAGACTAGATTAAAGTCGTTGTATGTGTTACTTGATGTAATGCAGGGGAGAAGTAAAAATGAATAAAAAGATATCTGTAATTGTAGCTGTTTACAATACTGAAAAATATGTAGAAAGATGTTTGAATTCTTTATTAAATCAAACCTATCAAAATTTAGAAATAATCGTGGTTGAGGATGATTCAACCGATAATTCTAAAGAAGTTTTAAAAAAATATTCTCACAATGATAAAGTGAAACTAATTTATAATAAGAAAAATAGTGGACTTTCTTATTCCAGAAATGTAGGATTAGAAAACGCAACAGGCAGTTATATTGGCTATATTGATTCAGACGATTATGTTGATTTGGATTATTATGAAAAACTAATGCAATCTATTATAGATAGTAAAGCTGAAATTGCTATTTGTGATATAAAAGTGGTAGATGAAGATACTAATACAGAATTTATATCTAGATGTTGCAATAACGATGAATTTACAGTTTATAATGTTGTTGATAATGGTCTTGCTGCTAGTGCTTGCAATAAGTTATTTAAAAAAGAACTAATTAGTAAATATAAATTTGCTGAAGGAAAAGTAAATGAAGATATAGCCGTTGTTATTCCAACTATCGTAAATGCTAAAATGATAACTTATGCTAAAACGTATTATTATTATGTTCAAAGAGGTGGTTCTATTCAAAATAGTGGCTTTAGTGATAAAAGGTTTGATATATTTTATGGCGTTAAAACTACTTTAGAAAGAATTAAAGATAATAAAGATTATGAATCCTTAAAGGATGCTATTGTTTTTAACCAGTTAATTGTTTTATTAATATATGTAATTCCAAAAGAAAAAAACTGGAATCGTCGAAAAGAAATTTTAAAAAAATATAATGAACTTGTCTATGAGTATCAAATAAGACAAAATCATAACTTTTGGACATTTCTTCAAAATTGTGGGAAAAAACATCGTATATACTACAAAATGCTTTTTAAATTAAATTGTGAAGGACATTATTCTTTGAGTAATTCCTTAATGAGTATATATGATTTATTAAGCAAAGTTTTAAAACCAAAAAAAGTTATTTCAGATAATATTAATTTGGAAGATTTAGTTTTACTTGCCAAAAAACAAAAAGAATTACCCGACGAAGAAATTAAAATTTCAGTAATTGTGCCAAATTATAATTATGCTAAATTTATGTATCAAAGAATTTATAGCATCTTAAGACAAAATTATAAATTATATGAATTGATTATTTTAGATGATTGTTCTAAAGATAATTCTAAAGAAGTTATAGATGATATCTGTAATAAATTAAAAGATTATATTGATATTAAGTCTGTATACAATACCACAAATAGTGGTTCAGCCTTTAAGCAATGGAAAAAAGGAATGAAACTTGCTAAGGGAGATTATGTATGGATAGCTGAAGCTGACGATTATTGTGATGCTAAATTACTTAGAACTTTAGTAAAACCTATAAAAAAGAATAAAAACATAATGATTAGCTATAGTGATACTGCTTTTATTGATACTTTTGGAAATATAATTATAAAAAGTATTAAACCAGAAATCGATATTCAAAAAAGCGGACACTGGGATAAATCATATGTAAATAATGGTCTTGATGAAATCAAAAATTATAGCTATTTAAATTGTACTATTGCTAATGTATCAAGCGCTATTATTAAAAATGGAGATTATGAAGAATATTTAAAAATGTCTGGTGAGTTTAAGCAAGCTGGCGATTGGTTATTTTATGTTAATTTAATAAGTAATGGTGATATTGCATATTCAAATAAAATATTAAACTATTACCGAGTTCACGGAAATAATGTTTCATCAACCATGAATCATCAAAAACATATTGATGAAATCAATAAAATACACAAATATTACGTAGATAAATTTGATTTAACTGATAAAGAAATAAAGATGATGAAGGAGAGAATTGATTTCCTAAAAAAAGCATGGAAATTGAAGTAGGGGGAAATTATGAAAAAACAGACAAAAAGTATTCTTAACATAGTATTAGCTTTTATATTTGTTATTACTTTTATTTGGACAAATAAAATTAACGCTATTATAATTTTACTAAGTTTATTGTTTTTGATATTATTTAAAAAATTAAATAATTCTTTATTAAATATTAAAAATAAACCGATGTTTTACTTCTTGAACTTTGTAGAGTTATTTTTCTTGGGAATAATAATGGCTTTATTTGGAACTAAATTATCATTTTCACTTATCTTGAATATTATAGCTATGTTATTTTCCATTGCTACTATTTTCTTGATATTTAAGAAAAAAACCAATCATAGTGTAACTGTTTATACTGTTTTATTAACATCGATGATTTTACTTTCATGTTTTATAAATGGTATAAATATGCCAATTTTAATTATTGCTCCAATAATACCAATGACAAGCTATATTGCTAATAAACTTAAAGAAGGAAAATCTTCAAAAAAACTAAAATTAATTATAGCTTGCATTGGCTATGTACTATTAATTTTAGGAATGATATATTACATGGCAAATAGTAGTTTGCATTTTAACATTTCAAATTTCAAATTATTAATAGTTTTATGTACTTATTATTTTTATGTGAAAAATTTAGGTAAATTATTATATTATCGTTTTAACTATATTTTTATTAACCATGGTTATTTAAAAAAATTTATTACAGCAGAAAATATTAAAAATGTTACTGCTGTAATTCCAAATTATAATTATGCTCATTATTTACATCAACGTATTTTATCTATTGTAACCCAAACATATCCAGTAACAGAATTAATCATTCTTGATGATTGTTCTAAGGATAACAGTATTGAGGTAATAAAGCATGAAATTGTATGGTTGGAAGAAGAGTATCCAAATATTGATGTGAAATTTATTCCAAATAAAACTAATAGTGGTAATGTCTTTAAACAATGGCAAAAGGCATTTGAACTTTCTAATGGAGCCTACTTATGGATATGTGAAGCTGATGATTTATGCAGTAAATATTTTTTGAATTCTGTAATGCGAGGTTTCGATAATGATAAAGTTGTTTTATCTTATGCAGAATCAAAAGCAATAGACGAATATGGTAAAGTATTTAAAAAGGATTTACGAGATTGGATAGATATATTTAAGACTGGTCATTGGAATAATGATTATATTGAAAATGGAAACCATGAACTAAAATATTTCTTAGTTACTAATAATACGATAGCTAATGTATCCGGAGTTGTTTTTAAAAAGACTAAAAAAATAGATTTTATTAAATATTTGACTGAAGCTCAAAAATATACTTTAGCCGGCGATTGGTATTTTTATAGTAAGGTTTTACTAAATAACAATATATCCTATGTAGCTGATTCTCTAAATTATCATCGTATACATAGTTCTAGCGTTACCTCAACAACCGATAATTTTATTCATTATAAAGAGATATTAAGTATTCAAAATAGCATTAGCAAAGATGTTAAAATACCTAAGGATATGCAAGATAGAGTTGAACAACGTAATGCTAATTTAAGAAGAAATTTTTGTATTTCTAAGGATGAATTATATTATGATAAAATTGATTTAAAAAAATTAGTGGAAAGTAAAAATATAAACGATGAAATTTTACTTTCAATTATTATACCAGTTTATAATGTGGAAAAATATTTACAAAAATGTTTGAAATCTGTTTTTAAAAATTTACCTATTAAAACAGAAGTTATTATAATTAATGATGGTTCGCCAGATAATTCAGAAGAAATAATTAAAAATTTTGCTGCTAAATATAATGAGATATTATATATTAAAAAAGAAAATGGTGGTTTGTCCTCGGTTAAAAATATGGGTTTAAAACAGGCTAAAGGAAAATACGTAATATTTCTTGATTCTGATGATTATGTTTCTAGCAATATGTATGATACCATGTTAAAGAAAATAATTGATACTGATTCTGATATCGTTTATTGTGATGTTCTTATGACATATGAAGATAATACCGTTAAATACGTTAAAATGCAAAATGATATGTATAAAGATCAATTGATGCAAATACTAGATAATAATTTAATGGCCGCTTCTTGGAATAAAATAGTTAAAAGAGAACTATATAACGGATTGATTTTTCCAGAAGGCTTAAATAACGAAGATGTAGCAGTTAGCCCGCAAATATTTTTAAGAGCGAACAATATAGAATATATACCATCACCATTTTACAAATATGTTCAGCGAAGTGGTTCAATTCAAAATAGTGGTTTTAATGAAAAAAGATTTGTTGTTTTTGATACAGCTAATATTTGTTTTAATGCTATAAAAGACTATAGTTATATTGAACAAGAAAAAGTCATTGGTGCTATAATAAACCATCAAATTTTAGCTATTTTAATTTATTTAATAATGCCAATTAAAGATGAAAATTTAAAAAGAAAATATATAGAAATGTTTTGTGAAAAATTTAATAATTTGAACATTGATATATCAATTAATCATTATGTATATGATTACTTACATTATCATAAAATGGAAAAATTAATAGATTACATAAATAAATGTGATATTAGTGCTATTGAAAGGATAAAGTAATATGAAAAGAATTAAAATTGCTCAAATAGGTACTTTTGATGTAGAAAATTTTGGGGATTTATTGTTTCCTGATGTCTTAAAAAAACACTTAGGATCTAATTATGAAGTTGACCTTTTTTCACCGCTTGGTGGCAAGAAACCATTTGATAATATTGATGTTTTGCCCATTAGTGCTTTAGAAAGTAAAATAATTGAAAATAAATATCAAGGAATAATTATTGGCGGTGGTGATTTAATTAGAACTGATCAAAAAATTTGTATAAAAAATGATATTTATGGCTATTCGGTTGACCCATCTTTAGAACTTTGGGCATATCCTATTATTTTAGCTAATAAATATAATATTCCTGTTATGTTGAATTCGGTTGGCGTTACTAATGATTTCAGTAGCTCAGAAAAATTTTTAGTAAAAACATTGCTAGAAAACGTTGATTATATTTCAACGAGAGATACAGAAGGCAATAATGTTTTAAAAAAAATTGGGCTTCTTGATGTTCCTATTGTACCTGATACGGTTTTAACAGTAAAAGATGTTTATTCTGATAATGAATTAAATAATAATTATCGAAATTTACAAGCAAAAAAAATTATGCCTCAAATTAATGATTATATTATTTTTCAACATAACTCTACAAATATTGATAATCATAAATATTATAATAATATTATTAATTTAATAAAAAAAGTATCAGAAAAGCATTCGGTTTTATTAATGCCTATTGGTTATATTCATGATGATGATAAAATTTTACAAAAAATTTATAAAGAAAAAATAAAAAATGTTTATATGATTTCTAATAAAGTCAAATTAAGCCCAAAGGATATGATTTCTATAATTAAGAATTCCTATGGATATATAGGAACTAGTATGCACGGAGCTGTTGTTTCTTATGCTTATGAAAAAAAAATATTAATTCTTAATTCAATGGACTCTAAGAAATTACATGGGTTTGCTAACGTTATTTCTAAAGCTAATTTGGATGTTAATAATTCAGAAGTTTTGACTTATGTTTATGACAATTATTATGATGTTCAAAGCACAAATTTCGATTTAAAAATTTATAACAAAATAATAGAGCAATTTACTAATTTCAAAGAAATAATTAGCGATAATCATGAACATCAAAGTAGAAATTTATCGATTGTTAGCTTAATAAAATCATTTTATGATAATTATAATAATGATGAATTAATTGGTGAATATTATATTGAAAATGATTATTTAAAACGTAAGATATTTAAATATAAAAAAGAAAATGGTGGTTTTTATAGTTTTACTATAAATAATATAAATCAGGATGTTAGATTAAAGGCCGTTATCAATCAAACAAATTATCTTAAAAATTTGATTATTAATTCTAAAGAATATATAACGGATGAAAATAGTATTTTAAGTACTAATGAATTTAATATTAAACCGATAAATAATGTTATTGAACTGAGAGTAAGAATGAATTTTTTGACAAATATTGAATTATTGGAGCTCATAAATGGTAAAAAGCTTCAGCTTGATGAAGCTAATAAGCAAAATAAAATTCTTCAAGAGGAAAATAAAAAATTATTAGATGAATATCAAAAAATAGAAAAAAAGTATTGTGAACTTTTAGTAAATAAGAAGATTTAAATAGTTATTAATTGTCAATTTACTAATAAAAGCAATCAATAATTTTTTTTTAACGATTAATTCTTTACTAAAAAAATGACATTTGTTATAATTAGTTTGATAGAAGGTAGTTGTTTTATATGCAAAAGTTATCCAATTATTTTATACAGATAGTAACTTTTTTATTGTTTATAATAATTTTTTTCTTTTCGTTTTCGTACGATTCTACTGTTTATTATCAAGATAATGTATTTTTAAGTTTACTATTTGCTATAATAACTTTAATTATTTGGACTTTTATTTATTGGATTATTTATAAGAAAATAAAAATCCCTTCAAAAAAGTGGGAGATTATCTTTTTAATAATTTATTTTATGGTTGTATCACTGCTTCAGATAATAGTTTTGAAACAATTATCAGTTGCACCAGGGTGGGATTTTGGCATGGTATTTTCTAATGCTAAGGCATTTGTTTATACTGGAGTCCGAGAAATAAATGTCTATCCTGAATATTTTCAGTTTTTTCCTAATAATATTATGCTTTTTGCTTTTGAAGTTATATTCATTAAAATTGGTTCTCTTTTTCATATTGAGGCGATTTATTCAGTCTATATAATGAATATTGTATTTATTGATATGGCTTTATTACTTTTATATCTTACCATTAGAAAGATTAGTAATTCTAAGAATGCCATTTTTGGTTTAATTTTAACTTTATTTTTCTTATCTTTGTTTCTTTATACACCAATTATTTATTCTGATACGATGACTTTATTTATTCCTATTGGCTTTGTATATTTATTTAGTATGAAAGATGATAAAAAGATCATATCTAAGAGAAATATTATAATTTTTATATTAATCGGTATTTTACTATTTTTGGGAAAAGAATTAAAGATAACTTCATTAATAATATTTATTGCTTTAACGATGGGCTATTTTATAGTTAAATTTAAATTAATAAAATTTGTTAATATTGGAATAAGTTTAAGTGTTTTAATAATTTGTGAATTGTTATTTAAAATTACTATTGTTAATAATGATAAATTCCAATTTCAGGTTAATGATTATGGCTCAGTACCAGTAACACATTGGGTTATGATGGGAGTAGAGGATATCGATGCTGATAACTCTAGACGTAATAGTTATGGTGGCTATAATGAAGCTGATTATAAACTTACTGAAAGTTTTGCTACGGGCAAAGATGCTATAAAGTTTAATCTTACTGAAACTATGAATAGAATAAATAAAATGGGTGTGGGTGGATATGCTAACTATCTAATAAAAAAATCCGTTAATACCTGGACTGACGGCTATTATTTTAGTAATATAAAATTATCAATTAATTCTAATCATCAAGGTAGCCTTTTGTATGAGTTATTGATAGCAAATTCAAAATCTGCTGATATATTTAGAACTATTAGTCAAGGAATTCAGTATGCTTTTATAATCGCATTATTGATGAATTGTATACTTAAGATTAAATCAAATAAAAGTTTTGATTATTTGAAACTCACTCTCATTGGTTTGGTTATATTTTTCTTGTTATGGGAAAATAGGAGTAGATATATATTTAATTTTATTCCAGTATTTATTTTAATAATTGTTGATTCTTATGACAATTTAAAAAATAAAGTTGCTAGTAAAGAATGTTTAAAATTGAAGAAAAAAAATTAAATTAGACTTAATAATAATTATTATTATAATTATGACTGTTAGTTTTATTATGATTTTAATCGTAATTTATCTATCCATTTGCAGAAATTATACAATGATTATTATGATTAAAAAGTTGCAACTAAAAAACGATAATAATTGACAATATATATATAAATGCTACAATTGAATTGTAAGGATAAAGGGTAGAAAAAGGAGAACAAAATGAAAAAATGTGATGTACTTTATTTGGTAATACCTTGTTACAATGAAGAAGAAGTTTTACCAGAAACAACAAAACGATTAGAAAAAAAATTAGAGGGTTTAATAAAGAAAAAAGTTATTAGTGAAAAAAGTAAAGTTATGTATGTTAATGATGGCTCGAAAGATAAGACTTGGGAATTAATTAAAAATATTAATAAAGATAATCCAATGTTTACGGGTATTTGCTTATCCAGAAATAGAGGACATCAAAATGCTTTAGTAGCTGGTCTTTTAACGGCTAAGGAATATGCTGATGTTGTAATTTCTATGGATGCTGATTTACAAGACGATATTAATGCCATTGATGAAATGTTAGAAAAATACTATGATGGTTGTGATATTGTTTATGGTGTTAGATCAGCCAGAAAAACCGATACTTTCTTTAAAAGAGTAACGGCTGAAGGATTTTATAAGTTTATGCAAATGATGGGAGTTGACGTTGTTTACAATCATGCTGATTATCGTTTAACTTCTAAAAAAGTATTAAATAATTTCCAAGACTATAAAGAAGTAAATTTGTTCTTAAGAGGAATTTTTCCATTAATTGGTTATAAATCAGACAAAGTTTATTATGAAAGAGCAGAAAGGTTCGCTGGTGAATCTAAATATCCATTAAAGAAAATGCTAAACTTTGCTTGGGATGGTATTACATCGTTTTCTGTAAAACCATTAAGACTTATTTGTACGTTAGGATTTGTAATTTTGTTTATAAGTATTATTATCATGATTTATTCGTTAGTAAGAAAAATAACTGGTAATACTATTGATGGTTGGACATTTTTAAATATTTCTATTTGGTTCATTGGTGGTTTACAAATGATATCACTTGGAATAATAGGAGAGTATGTTGGAAAAATGTATAATGAAACAAAGGCTCGTCCAAGATTTATTGTGGCTGAAAATCTAGAAGATAAAAAAATTAAATAAGATGATAAAAAAGACGATTGGTTTTGAGGAACTAATCGTCTTTTAAAAATTAATTACTTTTTTTAAGAAAAAATGGTTTTAAAGTTTCAAAAATTTTTTCTATTAGTAAATATAAGCAATAGAGTATAAAGCCTACTATAAATGTAATTATAACCCATATTCCAAGAGTGGCAATAAACTTAACGAAATCATTATGTAGCAAAGTTATCCAATCTTTAGAATTCCAAATTTCATAAACAAAATCATTATCATGAATTAGATATATCATAAAAGTTGATGCCCCGATAAAATTAATGGATTTATTATTAGAAATTTTAATTCTCCTAAATAGTTCAAATGTTGTAATACCAAGAATTAATGGAATAATTTGAATATTATCGTATAGGGGAATATATTGAATAAATTTATTCCCTTCTGCCAAGGAATATTCTAATATACTGTTTGTCATATTTATATAGAAATTACTAACCAAAATAATATTTGTGATAATCATAATTGCAATTATTACCCATGTTTTTATGGCATCGAAGGGATTATATTTTTTTATATATCCACCTAATGTATATAAGAAGATGCCGATACATAATGTTTCTAATCCACTGTCTATATTTCTAAGCAATCCAGCACTCCATGAAAATTGAGTTATAGCAAATAATGTAATTAGGAACATTAAATAATTCTTTTGGCTTAATTTATTTAGGCATTTATTTATAAAGACTTTTGCTAGAACAATTACTAGAAAATAGTAGCCAATATACCATGATGACCAATTAAAGAGATTAAACGATAATAATTTAACTTTGAAGGCTGTTACTCTTTGATAAGAAAATATTGATATTAAACTTAGTGCTAAAGTTGCAAATCCGAGTTGTAATAATAATTTCTTAGAAATTTTGGTTAAATCTATTGATTTTTTGTCTACCATAAAATATCCAGAAACGATCAAAAATATGGCGTTACCAATCTGCCCCATGGGAGAAATGACAGAAAGTATGCATAATCTTTTAAAAAATGCTGGATAAGAAAACCAACCGTTACCTAGAGCCATAATCGAATTTGTATCTGTTAGTTGTAGGTATATACAATGCCGGAATATGTGATAACAAATAATCATTAACATTGCCATAATTCTTAATAATTCCATGTTTGAATTTCTTTTTTTCATAGTTTATATTCCTTCTTTAGTAAACTCACTCTTTACTCTTTTTACAAAACTTAGTTTATCACATTAAACTATTATATATCAACTAACAATAAATTAATATTTAGAAAAAATCATACTAAAAACAAGATTGTTGTAATACAATAGATGTGAAACATTTCTATATTAAAAATGACTTAAGTCTTATATAATTGAGTTAACCAAAAA
>CAKOKF010000016.1 GCA_934090775.1 uncultured Bacilli bacterium | reverse complement strand
GCGGTAAGTATTAATGGTGAGACAATATTAGAAAGTATTAATTTAGAAATAAATGAAAAAAGTCATATTGGTATTGTTGGGAAAAATGGGGCTGGTAAAACAACACTTTTACGAAGTATTGTAGATAATTCAATGTTAGAAGAAGGTATAGATGATACTTCTTTTCAAGTAATTAAACAAGGTAATCCCAGCATAGGTTATTTAAAGCAAATCGAGTTAAACGATAATAATACGATGCTAGAAGAAGTAAGAAAACCTTTCAAAGATATTATTAAAATGGAAGATAGACTGGAATATCTAGTTAATGAAATGAATAGTCGTGATGATGTAAAGTTAGTTGAAGAATATACATCCTTAGAAGAAAAATTTAAAAATAATGGTGGTTATACTTATAAAAAAGAGTATGAAGTATTAATAAAAAAGTTTGGCTTTAAAGAAGAAGATAAAGATAAATGTTTAAGTGAATTTTCGGGTGGCCAAAAAACAAAGATTGCTTTTATAAAGATGTTACTTAATAAACCAGATATATTACTTTTGGATGAACCAACTAATCACTTAGATATAGATACGGTAGAATGGTTAGAGGATTATTTAAAAAATTATAAAAAAGCTATAGTAGTAGTATCTCATGATAGAATGTTTATAAATAATATAGTAGATACTATTTATGATATAAGTTATGGGTCTTTAACGAAGTATAGTGGCAATTATGATTATTATGAGTACCAAAAACAGTTAAATTATGAAAAAGCTTTAAAAGATTATGAATTTCAACAAAAAGAAATAGCAAGATTAACAAGAATTTATGAAAGATTTAGATGTAAGCCTTCTAAAGCAAAGCTTGCTATGTCAAGACTGCATCAATTAGAAAAAATGGATATTTTAGAAAGACCAAATAAAATAGAAGCCATTACATTTAAAACTAATATTGATAATATTGTTCTACCAAGTAGAGAAATATTTATTATAGATAATTTAGGAATTGGTTATGATAAAGAGTTATATAATTTAAATCTTTATGTAAGAAGAGGAGATAAATTAGGAATTATTGGTCCGAATGGACTTGGTAAATCTACTATTTTAAAGACTATAGTAGGCCTTATCCCGAAGTTACATGGCAGTATTACTATTGGCAATAACGTTAAAATTGGCTATTTTGACCAAAGTCTTGCGATGCTTGATGAAAACCATACAGTTTTAGAAGAATTTATGGCTAAGTTTCCTAAAGTATCGGAATATGAAGCTAGATGTAGTTTGGGTTCTTTCTTATTTAAAGGTGATGATGTTTTAAAGAAGTTGAATGTTTTATCTGGTGGCGAAAGAGTTAGACTACAACTATGTAAAATTTTATATACAAAACCTAATGTTTTAATTTTAGATGAACCGACGAATCATTTAGATATAGTAGGGCGTGAATACTTGGAAAATATTTTAAATGATTATACCGGAACGGTGTTATTTGTTTCCCATGATAGATATTTTGTTAGCAAAGTTGCTACATCAATACTTGCTTTAACTAAGGATAGTTATAAATTATATAATTGTACTTATAAAGAATATTTAGATAAAGTAAAATTAGAAAAAAATATAGATGTTGATAATGGTTATAAGGATAATGAGAAGAAGACCAACGAAATTTTGATGGAAAATAAAAAGAAAGTTAATACTTATAATTTAAATAAGGAAGTAAGTAAAATAGAACGTGAGATTAAAAAATTAGAAGAATCTATTAAAAAAGATGAAGAATCATTGTATTTAGAAGAAGTTTATAGTGATTATGATAAGTTAAATAATGTAAATAATAGGATAAATGATAGTAAGAAAAAATTAGAAGAATTAAATAATAAATGGTTGGAGTTAATGGAATTAAGTGAAAATTAAATTCACTTTTTTAGATTGTAAGTATAAGGAAGTGTGAAATTGATTTTTATATGTTTGGGTTTAAAGTTTAAAAGATAACAAAGTAATTTTAAATTATAAATAAAAAATAATTTTTTGTGTTATTATATAGGTATAGAATAAAAGGAGAATGTTATGTTGAATTTTGATTTTAAAAATAAAGTTGTACTTATTACAGGAGCTGGTAGCGGTATTGGGGAAGAATGTGCTAAAGAATTTAGTAAATGTGGTGCGACTGTAGTAATTTGTGATAATAAAGAGGAAAGAGTAAAAAAAGTAAAAGAAGAAATAATAAAAAGTGATGGCCACGCAATTGCTTGTAAGGTTGATGTTACTGACTATAAAATGGTAGAAAAATTAGTGAATTTTATTAATGATAAATTAGAGAAAATTGATATTGTTGTTAATTCAGCAGGTATTTGTAAATTAATGCCTATTGATGAAATGCCTATTGAAACAGTTGATGCTCTAATTGATATTAACTTGAAGGGCACTATTTATATGTGTAAGGCCTTAACACCTATCTTAAAAAAGCAAAATTTTGGTAAAATCATTAATATGTCAAGTATTGCAGGTCGTATTTGTAATAGTGGTTCAAATGTTTATGCAACGACAAAGGCGGGGATTATGGCTATAACAAGTAGTATGGCTCGTGAATTAGCATCTTATAATATTAATGTTAATTCAGTTTTACCAGGAATCGTGCGTACTAATATGTGGGAAGGTATCTTGGATGACTTTACTAAAAAAGACGATAGTATAAGAGAAGAAACATTCAAACAATCCACTGATGCTATTCCATTAAAACGTCCCCAAACGGTAGAAGATATAGCTGCTATGGTTTTATTCTTAGCTAGCGATGAAGCAAAAAATATTACCGCTCAAAATATTGCAGTTGATGGTGGTTACACCTTTGATATTTAAGTACTAGAAATAGTGCTTTTTTATATTTTTAAAAGTTTGCAAGTTATTTTAACAAGGGGTTCACTAGAAATTAAGCAAATGGTTAAATAACCAAAATAAAGAAAATAAAAGACAAAAGTATATAATAACTCATCTAGTTGTTTAGAACGTAAATAAAAGTCTATAAAACCAATAAGCATAAGAATTAAATAATTAACAATTAATAAAATATTATAAAAAATTATAAAGAACGCTATTATGTAAGAAGGATTAGAAACGCTATTAACTATAGCTGAAAAATAAATAATATAAGTAAAAATTGTTGTTAATACAAAGGGCTTTTGCCATTTTTTAAAACGAATTAATTCTTTAAAATTATAAGAGAAAGGCATGATAAATATTAAAGATGGAATTGGACTATAAACTAATTTAGCCCATATAATATAAAATAAAAGACAGTTAAGAATAAACATATTATCACCAATTTGATTTTATAAAATCTAAGCTTAGAAAGCAATCGTAATTATTAATATTTACAAAATTATTAAGTAAATTAAATAGTTTATAAAAAACTTGCTATTTTAGACATTTAAAGGTATTTTATATATCTATAAAACATAATAAGTTATAATAGTTATTTTCATTATTTATATAGCAATTATAAATGATAGACAGTGAGTCAAATTAAAGATATTTTCTAGAAAATAAATTGACTTTCTAATATAAGTGTACTATTCTAGATAGCATAAATTGAGGAGAAGAAATGGCAATAATTAGAGTAAGCAGTATAAAAGAAATTAACCTTCCTAGCGCGTCTAAAATTAAAGGAGAAAATGGGGAAGTCTATCAATATAATTCACTACTTTATTTTAAAAAAGTTATTAATAGATGTAAAAAAATTAAGTGAATTTAGTTTATTTGATCCGGATATTTGGAGTGGTAATGTTTTATTTGATGGCCAAAATTTGTATTTAATAGATTTAGATAATAGTTGTCATTATGATGATAAGATGATGGCTTACAAATTAATGGGTTTTAGTTTATTTAAAATAATATTAGATAAATTGTTTAGTATAGAAAAATTAGATTTAGTTGAAGACAAAGATATAAATCTTGTAAGAAGAAATATTGAAAATTTAAATACAACTGATTATATAGCCTGTTTAAATTTAATAAAATTTAAGTTAGAAAGAATAGACAATAAAACTTTAGAAAATGTTGGTGATTTGAGAAGGGCTTTGATGATAAGTTTAAATAGAAGTAATAGTTAAAGATTATAAATGTGTTAATAATTGATTAAGAGCTTAAAAGATTAAAATATGATATAATTGGTATGTTAATTGAGAAGAATTTTAATATAATTATAAAATATAAATATAGTAAATTAAGAAATTAAATTAAGAAAAAAATTGGGAGAAAATGATGGATAATTTAGAAAGATATAAAATTTTAGTTAATAGAATTGATGATATTGGGAGGTCACTTTGACTTAGAAGCTAAAGATAAAAAAATTAAAGAGCTAGAGGACATTCTAAACCAACCAAATATTTGGACAAATAATGTCTATGCTAGTAAGGTTAATAGTGAGCTAATTGCTTTAAAAAAAGAAGTCAGTGATTTAAAGAGAGCTAACAATTTGGTTGCTGGGTTAAAGGACTTAATTGAATTAGTAAAATTAGATGAAAGTTTAGAAGCTGATTTAGAAAAGGAAATTACTAATTTAGAAAAGTTAGTAGATAAATTAGAAATGGCTACATTACTTGGTGGACCTTATGATAATTTAAATTGCTTTTTGGAAATACATCCCGGTGCTGGTGGTACGGAAGCAATGGATTGGGCTTCGATGTTACTTAGAATGTATGAAAGATTTTGTGATGCTAATGGATATAAGTATGAAATTATTGATTTTTTAAAAGGTGAGGAAGCCGGTGTCAAATCCGTTACTTTAAGAATTAGTGGAAATATGAGTTATGGTTATTTCAAAGGCGAAAAAGGGGTTCATCGTTTAGTTAGAATCTCCCCATTTGACGCTAATAAAAGACGTCATACTTCTTTTGCTTCGGTTACAGTAGTACCTGAATTTGAGAAAATAAATGATATTGATATTAAAGATGAAGATTTAAAAATTGATGTTTTTCATTCTAGTGGAGCCGGTGGCCAGTCCGTTAATACCAGTGATTCAGCAGTTCGTATAACCCATCTACCAACTAAAATAGTAGTATCTTGTCAAGTTGAAAGAAGTCAACTTCGAAATAAAGAAAGAGCCATGGAAATGTTAAAATCTAAACTATATCAATTAGAAGTAGAAAAAAAAGAAGCTGAACTTAATAAAGAAAAGGGAATAAGTGATAGTATTAATTTTGGAAGTCAAATTAGAAATTATGTTTTAGAGCCTTATACTTTAGTTAAAGATTTACGCAGTGGCTATGAAACAAGTCAAGCCTTTAAAGTGTTAGATGGAGATTTACTGGCTATTATGGAATCAGTACTTAAGGTAAAAAAACTAAATAAATAAAGAATCGCTAAAATTAATAATTTAAAGTAGTAAATAAAAATATAGAAAAGAGAGATAAAGCTTATATGACAATAAAAAAATTAGGCAGGATGGGAGCAGTATTAGGTCTTTGTTTAACGATCTCTATTATGTCTTTAGGAAGCATTATAGCACATAGTACGGTTAAAGCTTCAGCAAGTAATGAAAAAAATATAGAAGGTTCTTATCTAAATACGATTAATAGTTTATCTATCAATTTATTTGATACTACTTTACTAGATTCTCAAGAATTAGAAGAATTATTAGAAATAGGAAAGATTAAAGATAATAATTGTGAATATAAAATTGCTGGTGATAAAAACAGTTTATATAGTATTATAAATTTAAATAGTAAAAATTATTTAAATAGTGGTAACTATAAATTAATAAGTGAGATAGAAGAAGATAAAATAAGGAAATATATTGAGGTAACAATATTAGATATTCTTAATAAAGCCCTTATAGATAAAACAAGGAATGAAGATGTTCATAAGTTATTATCTTTAAAAATATTAATAGGAGATTTTCAAGATAAAACCCAATATGGTGAATATTTTGACTCGGATAATTTAATTGTTATATCATTAAATAATATTTTGAAGAATGCTAATACAGTAGACGATTTATATATGAGTTTATATGATACCATTAATCATGAGTTTAATCATATGTTTGTATCTCCTTGTGAAGATAATATAAATAATTATAAATTACCAAAAGAAGTTGGTGTTTCCTTTTTAAATGAAGCCATGGCTGAGTCTTATAATTATAATATTTTAAAAAGTACATACCGACCAGTTAATCATAATTATAGTTATGGATATAATAATTTAGAAGAAAGAAAATATGAAAGTAAATTATTTTTATTAAGTTTTTTAGATAATAGTACTTCAATAACTGATTATTATGATTCCTTATTTAAAGAAAATATGGCCGATTTTTGTAATTATTTTAATGCAAATAGTGATACTGAAATAAAAGAATTATTTAGTGTAATATGGTTAATTGATGGAAGATTAGTAAGAAACAGTTATTGGAGTAGACTTCTTGGCAGTAGTGATTTTAGCAAGTTAAATAATATTAATATTAATCAATTTTTAACTGATAATACTAAAGGTGTCGTAGAAAGCTATTTATTGAAGAAAAGTGTAAGTGCTTTAATAAATTATAATTTAACTAAAGAACAATTAAGTTTAGATGAAAATTTAATTTTATATCATTTTATTCTAGTAAATATTTTAGATAGTGCAAGTTACAATAATTATGATTATACAACGCATGAAGTTAGTTATACTTTCTATAAAGATTTTATTAATAATTATGAGATAATTGAAGAAGCTTTTATGCAATATTTGAGTAGTGCTAATGGAATGAGTTACGAGTCAGTTAAAGAATATTATGAAGAAAAAAATAAAAGTGAATGGTTAAATGATATAACTAGTTATGTTAAGAATAAAACTACTAATAGTGTAGATGGTAGCAAGATTGCTAATTTAATAAATAAGTTTCCTAAAATTAAAAATATTGTTAATGGTGGTACTTTTTTAAGTGATTTTAATTATAATAATTTGATGGCTATAATAAAAGCTAATGGTAAAAATAAAAATGGTTTTAAATTAATTTTAAAATAAAATATTGGATATTTATAATAAGTATATAAAAATTTCATATCTTTTTGAAAAAATAAGAGTTATTTGATACAATCAAAGTAATGATGGTAAAGGGTTGATCTTATGAAAAAATGGATAAAATTTTTATTGGGGATAACAATAGTTGCATTTTCTTTTAACTTATTTTGCGTGCCTGATAATTTAGCATCTACTGGTATTGGAAGTTTAGCGATTGTTATTAATAAATTTATAAAGATTGATACTTCTTTATTTGTTGGAATAGTTAATATTTTTTTAATAATTATATCGTACCTTTTTTTAGGAGAAGATGATACTTATAAAACTGTTTTAGGTGCACTTTTTTATCCGATTATGTTAAAATTAACAAGTTTTGTAACAGTTTTAATTGATTTAAGTAGTGTGGACTTGCTGGTAAAAGCTATAATTGGCGGTATTATTAATGGTTATGGCTTAGGATTAGTTTTTAAGACCGGTTTTACTACTGGGGGAACTGATATAATTGAAGCCATTGTATGTCGATATTTAAAAGTATCAATGGATAAAGCTATTATAATGATAGATGGAATAGTTGTGATTTTAACAGGATTAGTTTTTGGTACTGAACATTTAGTTTATGCCTTTGTAATATTAATATTTCAAAGTATTTATTCTAATAGATTTATGTTGGGGATAAAAGAAGATAAAGTACTTTATATTAATTCTAGTAAAAATAAAGAAATAAGAAAGTTTTTAAAAGAAACTTATAATTATGGTATTACGATATTAAAAGGTAAAGGTGGATATAGTGCTAAAAATTATGATATTTTGATGGTATCAATAAAAAGTAAGTTTTATTTAGAAATAAAAGAAGCTATTTTACTTATTGATGATAAAGCCTTTATTACTGTATGTGATTCTTATGAAACAGTATATGTTAATAAAGATGAGAGAAAAAATAAAAAGAAGATTAATTTTGATTTAGATACTAACTAAATAAAAAAAATTCACTAGTAATTAGTGGATTTTTTTAATCTTATTTTATATCAATAATAGTTTCATTTTTACATTCTTCACTACTACAATTATCTTCAAGTTCTTTATAATAAATTTTAGCTTGTTTATAATTATTAAGATACATAATATTAGTTATTTCTTGAGCATTATTTAAGTCCTTTGATTTGATATTTAATCTTGCTGCTATTTCATTTGTAGTTAATTCTCTATCATTTTTTATATCATAATAATAACTATAATAATCATTCCAACCATGGCTATGATAGTATTTAATTTGAGTAGTTACTAAGATATATAAAATATCATTATTAATAGTGTAATCATAGTTAGTTGTAACATCAAATAATATATGAGGATTATCTTCATTTTGTAAACCTTTTTCTATTGTAGAAATAGCCCATTTATTGTCATCTAAAATCTTTTGATTAATAGCTTTTGTTGTATTAGTATCTTTTAGAATTTTAGGTAAAATAACTTTTTCAATCATTTCAACTGGGTCACCATTTTTAGTATCGATATCATCGTTAGTGTTTTTTATGATATTAATACCATTATAAGCAGCGCCAACTACGTTATATTCTTGAAGTTCAATATTTTTTAAATTATTTTGTTCCTTTGTATTATTGGTATTTTGATTAGTATTATTATTTAATTTACTATAAATAATATAACCTAGTGCTGCTAATAAAAGTAAGCTTAAAATAATTATTATAATGTTTTTCTTATTATCTTTTATATAAATTGATACTCCTTTCTAGGATAATTTTATCATATTAAGATTATAAAATAGATATAAATATAGTAATTATGAACTTGAATAAGAAATGCTTGACTTTTAGTAAATTATAAATTAATATAAACGGCAATTAAGAGGGGTTTTATGAATAGAAGAGGTGCTAGTTTAATTATTTGTTTTTCTTTAATTGTTAATTCATTAGTACTTGGTATACCAAAAAGTACTTTTGTAAGTTTAAAAGACGATAAAGATTTAAAAATAGATAGTGAAACTGAAATATTAACTGATAATTTATATAATTATTTTCAAGCAACAGAAAATCTAGGATTACAAGATGATATGGGGTTGGATTCTTTAAAGTATGAAGAATTACTTAGTAGTCCAGTTGATACATGTAAAGAAGAAAGTTATTTTTCAACATCAGATATATATGCTTTAATAGAAAAGAATACAACTGATTATGTTTCTTTAAATAGTACTTATGCTAATCCATTTACCGATAAATATTATACTAATCATGAGTTCAATAATCAGTATGGTTTGAAAATTGATGATGAAAGTATGCTAAGCATTAAAGCTAAAATAGAGGAAATAGTAAAAGGTAATATTGATTTTATATTGCAAAATGGTAATAATTCAGATATCCATAATTATAATGATTTAAAGATAGTTTTAGCTGGCGGTATTTTAGGAAGTAAAATAAGTAGCGGTGCTTATGCTGTTTATGAAATGCAAAATAATATTATTAAAATTAATATGCCCCTTATTTTAAATGATGCTGATAATTTAGAAGATATTTTAACTCGTTTAGAAGAAGTAATTAGTCATGAGTTTCGTCATGTTGAACAAGAACCGTGTGCTGATGAAAAAGAAAATGGTATTACAACTTCAACTCTATGCGTTGATGATAATTATTATAATTTTTTAGATGAGGCAAGTGCGGAGAGTAGTTTAGTAAATTTAGGAATAATAAACGATTTAGAATATTTAAAAAGTGATATATTTTATTCTTATGAAAATTATCGAAAGTTAGAAAGTCAATTGTTTTTATGCTCAATGTTTGATAATGATAAAAAATTAAATGATTATTATAAAGCAATTCGCAGTCATGATAATAATGGGGTATTAGAATTTTTAGGAGCAACAAATAAAAAAGAAAAATTAGAACTAATTAGAGTTATATATGCTATGAATAGTATGACTTACAATACTGATTTCTTAGAAGAATTAACTGGAAAAGATAATGATTATAGTGAACAATGTATAGATAAAATGCTAGATCGAATTAAATATTTATATAATATAACTATTATGAAATATAGTTTGAAATCTTTAATTAATTATAATTTGAAAAATGAAAAAGATTTAAGTTTAGAAGAAAATGTCTTTTTGTATTATTTAGTTGCTAGTAATTTGGTGGATAATTTTATTAGTTGTGATAATAATGTTTATAGTTATTATAACGACTTTTTAGAAGAGTATCAGGTATTAAAGAATAATTATTTTCAAGTATTAAGTAAAATTTATAATGTTAGTATAGAAAAGATAAATGGTATGTACTTAGATTATAATAATTGTGAAATTAATTATGAATTAGGATGTTTTTTTGGAAATATGATTCAAGATGAAGCTTTTGAAACAAGTATATGTAGTCATCAAAATATTATTAAGAAATTATTAAATATGTTTCCTAAATTAAAAACTGTGGCTTTTTTAAATTATCGAGAGATAAAAGAAGGTAATTATATAAAAGACAACAGTATAGAAACAATTGAGGGAGTATTAACACGAAAAAATGCTAGCGTTAATTATACAGTAAGATATTAAGATATTTATTTAAGTATTATTGTTAAATGGGTTTAGAAAACATGGACTTTGCACATTAAAAAATGAGTATTTACTACTTGTAATTTAGAAAAAAATGTAGTAATATCTTAAAAGTATTAAATGGAAGTGGGTTTTATTTATGGATAAGATTATAAATATTGCAGTAGTAGCACACGTAGATGCTGGTAAAAGTACTTTAGTAGATGCTTTATTACAACAAAATGGTGTTTTTAGAGAAAACGAAGTAGTTCATGAACAAGTAATGGATAGTAATGATTTGGAAAGAGAAAGAGGTATTACTATTTATTCCAAGAACTGTGCGATTAGATATAAGGATTATAAGATTAATATTGTTGATACACCAGGTCATGCTGATTTTTCTAGTGAAGTTGAGAGAATTATGCGTACGGTTGATACAGTAATTTTAATTGTTGATGCTAAAGAAGGACCAATGCCTCAAACAAGATTTGTTCTTAAGAAGGCTTTGGAACAAAATTTAAGACCTATTCTTTTCATAAATAAGATTGATAAGAAAGATGCAAGACCTGAAGAAGTAGTTAATATGACATTTGATTTATTTATGGAATTAAATGCTACTGATGAACAATTAGATTTCCCTATTGTATATGGTGTTGCTAGAGATGGTAAGGCTACTTTAGATTTAAATCATTTAGAGGATGATATTTCACCTTTATTAGATACAGTTTTAAAGCAAGTTAAACCTTATGAAGGTAGTGTAAATGATAGTTTACAACTTCAAGTTTCACAATTAGACTACGATTCATTTATTGGTCGTTTAGGTATTGGTCGTGTTACTAAAGGTGTTGTTAAGACTGGAGAAATGGTTACTCTATGTCGTAATACTGGGGCAGTTGAGTCTTTTAGAATTTCTAAATTATTTGTAAATGAAGGAATTAAGAGAAAAGAAGTAACTGAAGCTTATTACGGTGATATCGTAACTGTTGCTGGTTGTAAAGATATTTCCATTGGTGATACTTTGTGTCCTCAGGGTGTTGTTGACCCTCTTCCACCAATTATTATTGAAAGACCTACTTTGTCAATGAACTTTATGGTTAACTCTTCACCATTTGCAGGACAAAGTGGTAAATTCTTAACTTCTCGTCATATTAAAGAAAGATTAGAAAAAGAATTAGAAACTAATGTCGGTTTAGAAGTTGAAGAATTACCTGGCACGGATGGATTTAAAGTTTCTGGTCGTGGCGAATTACACTTATCAGTATTACTTGAAGAAATGCGCCGTGAAGGTTATGAATTATGTGTTTCAAAACCTGAAGTTTTGTTTGAAGAAATTGATGGTCGTAAATGTGAACCTTATGAAACGGTAATTGTTAATACCCCAAGCGATTATGCCTCAACAATTATTTCCGACTTACAAGAAAGAAAAGCTACTTTACTTGTTATGTCAAATGGTGAAGAAGGTTATACTCATTTAGAATTTAGTGCGCCAACTCGTGGTTTAATTGGTTATAGAAGTGCATTTATAACTAATACTAAAGGTGAAGGTATTATGGTTCGTTCATTTGATGAATATAAGCCTTATGCTGGTGAGATTAGAGGACGTAAGAATGGTGTTCTTGTCTCAATGGAAACTGGTAAAGCTTTAGGTTATTCATTATATAACTTACAAGATAGAGGTCAAATGATTGTAGGACCTGGTGCTGATATTTATATTGGTATGATTGTTGGTATACATAATAGAGATAATGATTTAAATGTTAACCCATGTAAGAATAAAGAAATGTCTAATACAAGAAGTAAGTCTGCTGATGATGCGATTGCTTTGGTTACACCAAAAACATTTAGCTTAGAAGAAGCTTTAGAATTTATTGAAGAAGATGAATATGTAGAAGTAACTCCTGCTATTATTAGGCTTCGTAAGAAAATTTTAGATCCTAATGAGAGATTTAGAGTTAATAGAAAATAATTTTGAAAAGGTTAGTAATGGTTTGTGCTAATCTTTTTTAAATTAAAAGTTATTGTACCAAAAAGTTTATGGAGATGAAAAAATATGAGTGATATTAAGTTAAAAATAGATAAAAGAGTGGATTTTATTCATGCTATTGTGTGTAGTTATGTAATAAAAAACGGTTATAAAAATAAAGATGAGTTTGATTGGGTGGAATTTCCAAATACTAAGTATTTTAACGATGTTGTAAGTAAGATTGATTTTGATAAATTTTCTCAATTAGAAAAATATATGTTAGATATAGATGATGAGGCTTATTACAATCATATAGCTTATTTATTTAATGAGGATTTTTCTATTAGATATGAAGATATTGTTAAAATTAATAAACCTTTTAAAAAAGAGGATTTAAGAGAATATTTAGAACTAGTAAAAGAAGTATATTTATCTTTTGATATGAATAAAATTTTAGAAGATAATAAAGAAGAATTAAAGTTGCAACAAGAGGCTTTGGGTAAATTACCAAATGGATATAATAAGGCTTATGTTTTAAATTTCTTTGGAAGTAAGGAAGATATTGATTTAAATATTACTGGTTCCATTTTTATGAATGGTGGGTTTTCTTCAACCATTGGTAATTTTCTATATTGTACTAGAGGGATTAAGTATGAAAATGGTAAGTTCTTCGTAAATAAAAGATATAATTTTATTTCGATAAATCATGAATTTGCTCATCATTTTGTAAACCCGATTGTTGATAAATATTATGATGCTGTTACTAATTATGATTATTTATTAAATGAAGCAAGAGCTAATGGTTTACCAAATACTTATATGGGGATGAGTAAAACTATATTATATGAATATTTTGTAAGAGCTATATCAGCTATAATGAGTGAAAGATGGATTACAAGAGATGAGATGAAACCGGATTTTGAGTGGTTTAAAAGTATTGGCTTTGTAAGAGTAGAAGAAATAGCTGATATTATTAAAGAAAATCTTTCAAATTATGATTCTTTCGAGGAATTATACAAAAATAAGTTGGTACCTTATTTGGAGTCATTTTGTTTAAAAAATATAATTTCTACAAGTAGATTAAAGTAACTTAATTAAATAATTGTTTACCTTGAGAAAAATTAGAGACTTTTCCTTTAATTGTGAAGAAATATTTCAACTAAAAGTACTTGGCAAGAGTTGGAATTGTGTTATAATTTAATTGGAGGTAGAGAAAATGGAAAAGAAAAATGGAAAAAAGAAAAGTACTTCCAAAACAACTAAAGCTTCTAAAATTGAAAAAGAAGTAGAAGTTGTCGAAGAAGTAGCTAAACAAGAAAAAGAAGTTCCAAAAGAAAAAGCCGTTAATCCTAAGAAAACGATGGAAAAAGTTAGTCATTTGTTGTTTAAGGCTTTAGCTATAAGTATTTTTGTGGCTATTATTCTTAGCTGGATTATTCCTGCTGGTACATTTAGTGGTTCTAATTTAACAACAACTACTCCAGCAAGAACTGGTATTAATGAAATGTTCTTATCAATGTTTTATGCTTCAAACTATTACTTGTTACAATTTGTATTTGTCTTAGTTGTTGGTTTATTTTATGGCGTTATATCTAAAACAAACGGTTATAAAAAATTGGTAAATAGTGCTGTTTCCTTTTGGCAACCAAGAAAGAAATGGTTTACTTTAGTACATACTGCAATTATTGCTTTGTTTGTGTCAATGTCTAGTCAAAGTTTTCCAATATTATTATTTATTCCTTTAGTAATAAGTGTTGCTAGTAGATTAGGTTTTGGAAAATTAAAGAGCGTTATGATGACATTTGGCGCTATGATTGTAGGTCTTGTTGGACAAACAACTGCTACATTAGGACTTGATTATTTACAAAGTACTATGGGAGTAAAGATTACAACTAATTTAGCTGTTAGATATGGTATTTTAGTAATTGCTCTTTTAGCTTTAAACATGGTTCTAATAAAAATGAAAAATAAAGATAAGGATGCAATAGTTGAGCCAATTGATTTAGTTTCTTTAACAGGAGATGAAAAGAAAGGTAAAGCTTGGCCTTATTTGGTAATATTTATTATCTTATTTGCTTTTTGTATATTAGGATATATGCCATGGAATAGTGCTTTTGGTATTGATGCATTTGATACTTTTCATACTTGGCTAACTACAAAAGTTACAGTTACTATAGGTGGTAATTCTCATGCCATATTTGGTTATATTTTAGGAAAAGTTAATGCGTTAGGTTCATGGGATATCTTTACAATATGCTATGTTGCAATGATAATTTTAATCTTTGTTAAATTATTTAGCAAAATTAAAATGGATGAAATGTTAGAAGCTGCAGTAGAAGGAATGAAGAGAACATTGAAACCTGCTTTATTTGTTGTTCTTGCTTATACAATGTTTGTTATTTGCTATTGGAGTGGATTTACTAACACTATTGTTGATAAAATTGTTGGTACAACATTTAATCCAATTAGTGCAACCGTTGCCAATGCTTTATCATCATTCTTCCATGTTGATTTTGGTTTTTCTGGATTTACTTTAGGAGCAGTATATGCAGCAAGATTTGCTGATTATACGGGAACAATGCTTGTTATAATGACATCAGTTAATGGATTAGTTTCTTTAGTAGCTCCAACTAGTGTTCTTTTGGTAACCGGGCTTTCAATGTATGATGTTTCATATAAAGAATGGTTAAAGAATATTTGGAAAATCGCTGTTATTCTTTTAGTTTTATTGTTAATTCTATTTGCGGTAATGGCTTATGTTTAAGACTTCTTATGAAGTCTTTTCTTTATGCATTTTATCTTTAAAAAAATAATTTGTTACTTTAAAAATTGGTATAAAAAACTTTAAAAGTTCTTGAATTGTAGAGTTTGGTTTGTTATAATACTTGGCGAGTAGTGATACTCCTTGCTTCACTTTTAAGTGTAAGCCGGAAGACCAAGAGGAGGTGTAGAAAATGAATAAATACGAAATGATGTTCATTGTTAAAGCAACTATGGAAGAAAGTAATGTTAAGGCGGCAGCTGAAAATGTAAAAAAATTAGCTGAAAGTCTTAGTGCGAAAGTAGAAAGTTTTAAAGAAATGGGACAAAAGAAACTAGCATATCCTATTAAAAAGGAAATAAGTGGTTATTATTTTGTTATGACTATGGCTGCTAGTAAAGATGCTGTTAAAGAAGTAAATCGTAAAATGTCTATTGATGAAAATGTTATTAGACATTTAATTATCAAATTAGATGAGGAGTAAAAAATGAATAAAGTAATTTTAATAGGAAGATTGACTAGAGATCCTGAATTACGTACTATTGCAACAGGTAATGCGACTACTTCATTTACGATAGCTGTTAATAGAAATTTTACTAATCAAAATGGAGAACGTGAAGCTGATTTTATTAATTGCGTAGCTTGGAGAAAACAAGCTGAAAATGTAGCTAAGTACTGTACTAAAGGATCACAAGTTGCCGTTGAGGGTCGTATTCAAACTAGAAGTTATGATGCTCAAGATGGTTCAAAAAGATATGTTACAGAAGTTATTGCTGATAATGTGACATTTTTAGGATCAAGAGGCGGAGCTGGTCAAACTGTGGATAGTAATACAACTACTTCATCTTATACTGCAAATAATGCAGTGTCAAATAATAATGGTATGGCCAATAATGATATTGTTACCGCTGACTTAGATATGGATCCATATGCAGCCATGGGTAATGAAGTATCATTAACTGATGATGACCTACCTTTCTAAGAAGGGAGAATAAAAAATGGCAGAATTTTATCGTAAGAAAAAGAAAATTTGTCAAATGTGTGCTGGAAAATCTATTGATTATAAAGATGTACCTATTATTTTAAAGTATGTTACTGAAAAAGGTAAAATTGTTAATAGAAGACAAAGCGGTGCTTGTGCTAAACACCAAAGACATATTGCTCAACAAATTAAATATGCTAGATTTATGGCATTAATTCCATATGTTAAAGACTAATAATAGTCTTTTTCTTTTGGCTAAATGTAAAAAAATGTAATTATTATAAATATTATTAATATTAATTTACTATTAAAATATATATAAAATAACCATGAGTAAACAATAGTTTTAGCATGGTAAATTTATAAAAAATATATTAAAAAAGTGTAATTAATCAGTTAGAAAAACATGAATTTTTTTGACTGATAGTTATATATTTGATACAATAGTTAGGAATTAAAAAGGAGAAAAATCATGAAGGTTATATTACTAAAAGATGTTAAAAAACAAGGTAAAAAAGATGATATTATTGAAGTAAGCGATGGTTATGGTATGAATTATTTAATAAAAAATGGGTTAGCCGTTGCTGCAACAAAAACGAGTACTAAAATTTTGTCTAATGAGTTAGATAAAAGAAAACAAGAAGAAGAAAAATTAATTAAAAAAATGCAAGAAATGCGTGACAAAATAATTAGAGAAAATATTACTTTTAAAGTTAAGACTGGTGCTATGGATAAAGTGTTTGGTAATGTTTCTTCTAAACAAATTGCGGAACATTTAAATAAGATGGGATATAAGGTTGATAAAAAACAAATTCAAATTGATGCCCCATTAGATACGTTGGGTGTTCATAATGTAACAATAGAGTTACACAAGAAAGTTCGTTTTAATATTCGAGTAAATTTAGTGAAGTAAGGTGATAATATGGCAAGAAAAATGCCGCAAAATTTGGATGCCGAGATGTCAGTTTTGGGTGTTTGTTTTCTTGATGATAGAGTTGTTAGCAAAGTTTTAGAAGAAGTAACTGAGGATATGTTCTATAGTGATGCTAACAAAAAAATTTTTCTTGCTATAAAAAACTTGCATGATGCTGGTATTCCTATTGATCAAACAACAATAACTGATGAGTTAGATAAAACGAAGAGTTTGGGTGCCGTTGGTGGCGTAACTTATTTAGCAGAAGTGATGGATTCAGTTGTTAGTACTGCAAATTTAGATTATTATATTAATATTATAAAAGAAAAGATGATAGTTCGAAATCTTATTACAACAGCAACTGATATAGTGACTGATGCTTATAGTGATTCGGATGATGTTACAAGTCTTTTAGATAATGCTGAAAAAAATATTTTAGATGTAATTAGGTCGCGTCAAACGACGGAGTTTGCCCCTATTAATGAAGTACTGGCACGTGCTCAAGAACAATTAGAATATTTATCCCAAAATCATAGTGTAATATCAGGATTGGAGACAGGCTTTTATGATTTAGATAAAGCAACAAGTGGGTTGCATGAAGGCGAAATGGTAGTAATAGCAGCCCGTCCAGGTATGGGAAAAACGGCCTTTGCCTTAAATATAGCAACTCATGCCGCAATGAGTACCAAAAAAGCAATAGCTGTTTTCAACTTAGAAATGTCGGCCGAACAACTTGTTAATCGTATGATAAGTGCTTTAGGTGGTATCGAAGGCAAAAAGTTAACAAATGGTCAATTAGGCCAAAATGATTGGAAAAAATATAATGAAGCTGTAAGTCAGCTTGCTGATACAAATATATATATTGAAGACAATTCTGGTATTACAGTAAACGATATCCGAGCAAAATGTCGTAGATTAGCAACTAAGAAAGAAGGATTGGGATTAATAATTATCGATTACTTGCAGTTACTTACAATGGGCGGAAGAAGACCGGAATCAAGACAGCAAGAAGTATCAGATATATCAAGGGCCATAAAAACAATGGCCATGGAATTGAAAGTTCCTGTTATAGCATTGGCACAGCTTTCACGTAATGCTGAAAAAAGAGAGAATAATGAACCAATGTTGGCTGATTTAAGAGAATCAGGTTCAATTGAACAAGATGCTGATATTGTTATGTTTATAAATCGTAAGGATTATTATAAAGCTAAGACGGAACTTGGAAAGTCGGAAAATGTAGAAACCGATATAATAATAGCTAAACATAGAAAAGGCGGTACTGGTAAGTTTACAGTTTTATTTG
>CAKOKF010000015.1 GCA_934090775.1 uncultured Bacilli bacterium | reverse complement strand
CTTTACATATTTAAAAAATAATTATATAAATTTGTTATTTATTTTGCTTTTCTTTGGTATAATAAAATCAAGGATAGGTGATTTATTTAAATGAAAGCATTAACTTTGGTAGAACCCAAAAAATTTGCTATAATTGAAAAAGAAATTCCAAAAGCTACTGGAAATAAAGTTGTTATAAAAGTTAAAAGGACGGGCATATGTGGCTCTGACATACACATGATATGGCAAACTGGTTATAATGCGGGGACTAATTTTGTAATTGGTCATGAATTTGCTGGTGAAATATATGATGCTGGTGATAGTAAAACTTTTAAAAACGGCGATAGAGTGGTTGCTATGGAAATAGATTCTTGCTTAAAAGACACATGTGAATTTTGTGGAAGTGGTCGCGAAAATATTTGTGATCATGTGTTAGAAGGTGGACCTGGAATTGGCAGCGATGGTGGTTATGGCCAATATGTAGCAGTAAGAGAAGATATGGTTAGATTTTTACCAAATAATGTTAGCTTTACAGCAGGTGCTATGGTAGAACCAGCTTCTATATCCATGCATGGTTTAAGATTAGCTAAAGTAAATGAACAAAGCAAAATATTAATAACAGGATGTGGCCCAATCGGTATGTTTACGGCTGCTTGTGCTCATGCTTTAGGCATTAAAGATGTTTATATTACCGAAACAAATAATGATCGAATAAAATTAGTAACAGCTTCTGGTTACGTTAAAAAAGCCTTTGATGCTAAGGATGACCAAATTGAAGAAAAATTAAAAGAGGTAGCTCCAAAAGGTTTTGATGCCGTTATTGAATGTTCAGGCAATCAAAAAGCTAGTACAATGGGATTAAATAATTTAAAAAAAGGTGGTCAAATGGTTTTAATAGCATATGGCAATGCTCCTGAAATAAATGTTTTTAATTTTGTAAATAGCGAATATCATTTATCGGGAAGTTTGTTTTTCACAACCAAAGAATTTGATAGTGTCATTGAATTAATGCATGAAGGCAAACTTGATCTTGAACCATACGCAAAAGAAATAGAAATGGAAGATGTTCAAACATCTTTGCAAAATTTTGAAAAGGGTTTAGATTGTCCAATTAAATTTGTTATTAAAATGAATAACTAAATTTAGTTTACTATTTTAAATTTTTAACCAAAAGATACAATCAATACCTAGAACTTCACATTAACAAGTGTAGTTCTTTTTTCTTGTTTTTATTAATAAATAATGCTAGAATTATAAGCGAAATCTTATCAATATTACAAAAAACACTTTAAGTTTATTTTTTCTTATAAAAGTTTATAACTAGTAATTTTGACGATATTATATTGCCTTTTTCTTCGAAAAAATTGTAAAATATTAAAATTGCTACATAAAAAATATTTTTTAGTATTAAGACTTAATAATTAAATAAACTATAAATGTATTGGAGGTTAAAATATGTTTGAGTTAGTATCTAAATATCAACCAAGTGGAGATCAACCGGAAGCTATAAAAGAATTAGTAGAAGGTATTAATGAAGGAAAAAAAGAGCAAGTATTATTAGGAGCAACAGGTACCGGCAAAACATTTACTATTGCAAACGTTATCGCCAAAACGAATAAGCCGACTTTAGTTCTTGCTCATAATAAAACATTAGCAGGTCAATTATATAGTGAACTAAAAGAATTTTTTCCTCATAATCATGTTGAATATTTTGTCTCTTATTATGATTACTATCAACCGGAAGCTTACGTTCCTTCTAGTGATACATATATAGAAAAGGACAGTTCAATTAATGATGAAATAGATGAACTTCGTCATGGTGCAACATCAAGTCTAATTAATAACCGCGATGTTATTGTCGTTGCTTCAGTTTCTTGTATTTATGGCATTGGGGATAAAGAAGATTATGTTAATTCTATGCTAATTTTAAGTGTAGGTCAAAAAATCAGTAGAGGTGAAATATTAAATCGCTTAATTGATATGACTTATGAGCGAAATGATTTAGATTTTCATCGTGGTACTTTTAGAGTTCATGGCGATACTATTGACATTATTCTAGCTAGTGAAAAGTCTCACGGTATAAAAATCGAATTATTTGGCGATGAAGTAGATCGCATATGTATATTTGATCCCTTAACTGGTGCTTTAGAAAAACAAGTTAAAAATATCTCTATTTTTCCAGCTACTCACTTTGTAACTAGCAAAGAAAAATTACAAGAAGCCGTAAGAAGAATCCAAGCGGAACTGGACAGTCGTTTACAGTATTTTAAAGATAATAATAAATTGTTAGAAGAACAAAGACTAAGAGAAAGAGTAAATTATGATATTGAAATGCTTAAGGAAACAGGATTTTGTAATGGAGTTGAAAATTACTCTCGCCACCTAGCTTTACGTGGTGAAGGAGAGACTCCTTCCACCTTAATTGATTTCTTTTCAAAAGATTTTTTGTTAGTAGTTGATGAATCTCATGTTACATTACCCCAAGTTCGTGGCATGTACAATGGCGATAGAATGCGAAAACAAACCTTAGTAGACTATGGTTTTAGATTACCAAGTGCTTTAGATAATCGTCCATTAAAATATGAAGAATTTGAGAAAAAAATAAATCAAGTAATCTATGTTTCTGCAACGCCTGGAGATTATGAATTAGAACATACTCATAACAAATATGTAGAACAAATAATTAGACCAACTGGTCTATTAGATCCTGAAATTGAAGTTCGTAAAACTGAAGGACAAGTCGATGATATTATTTCGGAAATAAATATTCGTAAAAATAAAAATGAGAGAGTACTTATTACCACTTTGACTATTAGAATGGCTGAGGAATTAACTAATTATTTAAAAGAAGTAGGAATTAAAGTAGCATATTTACATAGTGAAGTTAAAACTCTTGATCGTTTAAAAATCATTCATGATTTAAGAAGCGGTAAATATGATTGTGTAGTTGGAATAAATCTTTTAAGAGAAGGTATTGATATTCCAGAAGTATCTTTAATTTGTATAATGGATGCGGATAAACAAGGTTTCTTAAGAAGTACAAGGAGTTTAATTCAAACAGTAGGGCGCGCTGCAAGAAATGCAAACGGTCACGTCATAATGTATGCTGATACGATGAGCGAAGCCATGAACGAGACTATTAAAGAAACAAACCGTCGCCGTCACATTCAAGAAGAATATAACAAAACTCACCACATCACGCCAAAAACTATTATAAAAGAAATAAGAGAAGTAGTATCTAATGAAATAAAAGATGAAACTGGTAAAGAAAAGCCAAAAATGAGTAAAAAAGATAAAGTATTATTAATGCAATCAATTGAAACTCAAATGAATGAGGCTGCTAAGAATTTAGATTTCGAAAGAGCTATGGAATTAAGAGATATTTTATTTGAAATGAAATCGAATAAATAATATTGATTTTTATTAGAAATGCGACTTAATTAAGCAAAAAGCTAATAAAAAAATAATATCTATCTATTCAAATAAGAAAAAATTATGTTATAATAACCCTATTAAAGAAAGAAGTGTAGTAAAAATGAAGATGACATACGTAATTGGTCATAAAAAACCTGATACTGATTCAGTATGCGCCTCAATTAGTTATTCTTATTTAAAGAATAAGTTGGGTTGGACTACTGAACCAAGAGTATTAGGTAATATCAATAAAGAAACAAAATTTGTATTAAATTATTTTAAAGTTGAGGAACCACATTATCTAAATGACGTTAAAGTTCAAATAAAAAATATGTCTTATTTAAAGGACGCTTATATTAATGAACATTCATCAATTGCTAAAACTTTTGAAAAATTGCAAACTTTAGGCGTAACTGGCCTACCTCTTGTTGACGAAAATAAGAAACTAAAAGGTTATGTTAATGTTAAAGAAATGGCTAAAAATATTATTGAAGGAGATATTTATGAATTAAATACTTCTTATGCTAATATTTTAGAAGTTTTAAATGGTAAAGAAGTTTTAAAATTTGATGATGAAATTAAAGGCGAAATAATTGCGGCTGCTTATAAGAGTAAGACATTTACCGAAGGAATTGAATTAACTAATAATAATATTTTAATCGTTGCTGATAGACAATTTATCATTGATTATGCTATCGATTGTGGTGTTAAATTAATTATTATTGTAGGTGATAGAGTTTTCCCTGAAGAATTATTAGAAAAAGCTAAAGCTAAAAAGATTAATGTTATTAGTACACCTGATTCTACTTATGTTACTGCTAATCGTATGAAATTATGTAATTATATTGAAACTATAAATATTAATCCAAATCCTGTTAAGTTTACTGATTCTGATTATCGTGATAATTTCGTAAGTATTTCTAATAAATTTGGTCATACAAATTATCCTATTGTAAATCAAGATAACACTTGTATTGGTATGTTAAGGTTAATTGATCAAAATAACTATGAAAAATATAAAGTTATTTTAGTTGACCACAATCAACCTATTCAAAGCGTTGATGGCTTAGAAGAAGCTGACATAATGGAAATCATCGATCACCATAATTTAGGAAATTTAGGTACACAAATGCCAATTCAATTCCGTTCAATGCCAGTAGGTTGTACATGTACTTTAATTTATCAAATATATAAAGAAAATAATATTGAAATACCAAGTCAAATTGCTGGCTTAATGCTAAGCGCAATTTTATCAGATACTCTATTACTAAAGAGTCCAACTACAACTGATATGGATGTTGAAGTTGCTCGCAAATTGGCTGCTATTGCTAATTTAGATATTCAAGAGTATGGTATGGCAATGTTAAAGGCTGGTTCTTCGATTGCTGGTATGTCAATTCCTGAAATTGTTGAACAAGATTTCAAAACTTTTAAGTTAGGAGAAACTTCCATTGGTATCGGTCAAGTTATGACCTTAGATTTTGATGAAATAGCTAAAGACATGCCTAAGTACGTAGCACATTTGGATGAAATGTGTCAAAAAAACAATTATAAATTAGCTGTCTTATTTGTTACTGATGCGATTCGCAATGGTTCATATCTACTTTATAGTACAGGCGTAGAAGAAATAGTTGGTGAAGCCTATAAAATCAAAAATGTTTCTGAAGGAACTTATTTACCGGACATGGTTTCTCGTAAAAAACAAATGTATCCAGCGTTAGCAGCAGTTTTATCCAATAACTAATTTGATTAAAAAGAAAGTCAGTTTTGTTTGACTTTCTTTTTCTATCTTAAGGGATCTAATTTATTACTTAGTAATAGCGTTACCTAAGATTTATATTTTAAAAGTTAAAAAAACCTAAATTATATAAAATAATAAAATGTAAAACTATACTAATAATTAACCAAAGTTTAAAATACCATTTTTTAGTTTTATGATGCCATATAAACATTCCCATCGCCCCACCAATGATTCCTCCCAAAACTAAAGAAAATAAAAGAGATTTTTCACTTAAACGCCATTTATGTTTGATAGCTAAATACTTATCAATACCAAATAAAAAGAAACTCAATAAATTGATAAAAATATAATAACCTATTAAATACATGAATTTTTCACCTATAATAATTATAAATTAAAATAAGAAAATATGGTAAAATAATAGTATAACTATAATGAAGAAAGGATAGACTTTTGTCTAGGTAATTATTATGAAAGCACTTATAACTGGTGCCTCAAGTGGCCTTGGCCGCGATATGGCAAAATACTTATCAAGCTTAGGCTGGGACTTAATAGTGGTTGCTCGTCGAGAAGAAAGACTAAAAGAATTACAAAAAACATTAAAAACTGATGTTAAAATTATAAACTTAGATTTAGGTATAGAGGAAAATTGTTACAAACTCTATGAAATGACCAAAAATGAAAACATTGACTTATTAATTAACAATGCTGGCTTTGGTTTGTTTGGATTAACTACTGAAACGAGCCTTGACCGTGAATTAGAAATGATAAATTTAAATGTAAAGGCCGTTCATATATTAACAAAATTATTTTTACAAGATTTTTATCAAAAAGATAAAGGTCAGATATTAAATGTTGCCTCTTCGGCTGGTTTTCTAGCTGGACCACGTTTAAATACTTATTATGCTACTAAAAATTATGTTTTAAAATTCACACTAGCAATTTATGAAGAATTAAGACATCAAAAAAGTCATGTTAAAATATCTTGCCTATGCCCTGGACCTGTTGCAACCGAGTTTAATAAAGTGGCAGGTGGTAAATTTAATATTGAAGAAAAAAAATCTTATCAAGTAGCAAAATATGCCATCGATAAGACTTTACAAAACAAACTTATAATAGTACCAGGTTTGAGCGTCCGTTTGGGATTATTCTTTAACCGCTTCCTACCAACTAAATTATCTTTAAAAATAATTTATCATATCCAGGAACGAAAGGTTAAAAACAATAACAAAAATTTTAAATAAAAATTTATTTACTTCTAACATTAACTCTTTTGCGAGTTAATTTTTTCTTTTTTTGGTTGTTTTTAACCATTCCAATAGCATCATCAACTAAATATTCTTGGATACCATCATCGACAGGAGTTTGAATAAAATGGTCATAACCCTCTAGATAAAGCTCTAAATCTTCACTATCCAATATTAGATAATTAGAAATATTATGTTTTGAAATATAGTTCATAATTTCTAATGGTTTATTATAATCACTAAATTCAGTTTCACCCATGATTATAAATCCCATTCTTCTTAATGCCACTTCTAACTGCTTAAAATCATCTTCAAAACGAAGAGATGAACTAAAAACAATTCTCCCGTTTGTAGCATTTACTAATCTCTTTAGTAAAAATAAAGCATTTGTATCAATACCAAATTGTTTATAAATGTCTTTTGAACTACTGTTCTTCATACTATTATAGTTAGTTAAAACTCCTTCAATTTCTAAAAAATTGTTGTCTCCATAAAACCACCAGCGATTATTATAAATAAAATTTTCCTTTTTGTATATACTAATAATGGTGATAGTATGGGAAATAGTAAAAAAAACTTAAAAAATACCTTAAATCAAGAAAAAGTAAACTATAAAATGTTAATTTTGTTTATAGGTTTTGCTTTAGCAGCTGGTTTTCTTGGCTCCTTACTTGGTGGTAATATGACTTCTTTTAAAACTTTAAAGAAACCCTTTTTTGCCCCACCACCTATAGTCTTTCCAATTGTTTGGACGATTCTTTATGTTTTAATGGGCGTATCGTCATATCTTATTTGCTGTAATAAAACCGATCAAAAGTTTAAAAAAAGAGCTTGCTTCTTTTATTTGATTCAATTGTTAGTAAATACTTTATGGTCGTTATTCTTCTTTCGTCTAGGTTGGCTTTTCTTTGCTTTTTTATGGCTTTTACTTCTTGTTGCTCTAGTAATTGTCATGATAATAAAATTCTATAAGTTAAAACCTTTGGCCGCTTACTTACAAATACCTTATCTACTGTGGTTAATAATTGCTGGAATTTTAAATATTTCAATTGTAATACTTAATTAATTACTCCGCCATTTAATAATTTTATCTATCAAAAAAGATAGATTTTTTTCTATCTTTGAATATATTTATTATTTCTTGTAACTTGACTTTATCTCTTCTAAATCCTTTATTTGATCAGCTAAGTATTGCTTTAGATAAGGATTATCAGTCTTATTTAAATCACTTTGTAATTCTTCAACTGTTTTTCTTCTAACAACGCCGTTATCATTAACATAAATAATATTTAAAAGTTTAAACATTTTAACTTCTAAAATATCCGGATTTTCTTGAATCATTGTATCTAATAGTTCATGGGTATATACAATATCCCTATTATTTTTTAAAAATTTTTCACCATTTAATTCAACGCTTTCATCTTTGTTGGCACTTTCATAAAGACCAAAATCTTCAATAAATTTAGGTATTCCTAACTTTGAATTGAGTATACCGTTTACTGCTCCATATCTTTCAATCGTATCCATGTATACAGTATTTAGATATCTATTTTTGTCATTTTCACTAATCATATTTTCTAAGCTTCTTATTATATTATTCACATATCGAAATGCAAAAAGATTAGCAGTGTTTTCTTCATAATTTAATGAATAATTATCATCTTTGTAAATGCCATTATAATCATAGTCTTTGCATAAAATTCGACAAGCTTTTTCTATACAGTGTTCCATATTTTGGGCTAATTCTTTGTCAATTCTTCCGTTAAGTAAACAGTCTTTTATATAACAATGACATAGTTCATGGGCAATAGTAAAAATTAAATTTAAAGGTGATTCTTTTTTATTAAAAACATCGAAAACATAATCTCCATTTAAATAAAAAACTTTTTCAGTATGACTAGCGCCCAAAGTTCTATTATTTTCGTCATCCCATTTTCTTTCTTCAATTATTGGTACTACCTCATCTACACCAATATCTTTGCCAACTTTTTTGGCAAAACCTTGTAATAATATTTTATAAGCGTCATAATCTAAGTAATTTCTTCCTTTATCTAAAAGAATATAAAGTGTGTTAGTATCAAGACTATATAAATAATCAGGTAAACTTTCATCATATTTGAGTAAGGTACTGAACAACTTTTTATGTTTTTCAGTATTAAGCATATCCTCTAAATAATGAAAAAATCCTAATCTTAAAGTATCAATAATTTTGTCTAATTGATATTTTTCCTTAAATTCCTTGTATATTGGACTATTATAGTCAGAAAAATAAATACGAACTAATCTTGGTTCTGGCATTAATTTTTCAGGATATTTATTTTCTAATTCTTTCAAATAAGTATCAACATCATAAAAATACATTTCATCAATTGCTTTTTGACAGGCCTCGCACCTAAATTCGGAATTGACGGTATTTGGATATCCACACGATTTACATTTAAAAATCATGTTTAGTTTAAATCTCTCTTTCTAATTGCCTCACTATACCATAAACATTCATCTTTTTCTCTATCCTTTAACATTAGAAAATTATTAATCATCTTATATGTCTTTGGATTCATACTTTTAATATTATATCCTGTTAAAGGAGAGTCATCTTCAATACGTCCAAGTAAATAATCACAAGAAGTATTCAAATAATCAGCAATTTTTATCAAAGCCTCACAACTAGGCTGAGCTTTGCCTGATTCATAAGCACTTATAGTTTCCTGTTTTACATTTATAACTTTTGCTAAATCAACTTGAGTTATATTTCTTTTAATTCTTATTTTTTTAATATTATTCATAAATTATCCTACCATTTCTATCTATATTATAATATAAACAACATTAATTGTAAACTCATCTCCATCTATTATATTTAGTAAAAACTTTTATCGATATTATTACAAATTTAAAATAAATCTTGCTAAAGACTAAAAATAAGAGTATTTTACTAACTATAGAACATAATAAGTCATAATAGTTATTTTCATTATTTATATAGTAGTGTAGTACATTTAGAATTTTATTTAATAAGAAAATAGAAAAAATTTTCTTCAATTCCCAAAAATTATGATAAAATAACGACCTGAAGTGAGTGATATTATGTTTTAATTAACCTCCAAAGAAAAAGAATCATTGCTAATTATAAATAAAAAAATCTCATATAATGCTAAGGTAAAACGTTATTCATATATAACAAAAATAATGAAACTGGTCGATCGGGATAACTATCTTTCTAAAAGAGATCCCAGCACTTTAACAAAGAAAAATAAAGAAGAAATAATAACATTTGAAGAAGCTCTAGAAGATACTTATATTAAGATGAATCCATTTACTGACCTATTAATTTATCATCACGAAATGAAAAAAGTAATATTGGGAACCGTTACTGACCAATATATAAACCCATTGCAAGTTTATAAATACTACGTAAGTCGTGGTAACCGACTTACTTTAGTTAAACTTTTTATACTGTTAAGTCGTAATAATTTTAAATTTATAAAAAATGATCTTAGCACTTTAGCTAGTTGTGAAAAGCTCTTAGGAAGAATTACTGATGCTTCTAATGACAATTTATCAAATCTTATTAATATTTTTACAAATTATATAGCGGCTTTGGAAATAGAATGTCAAAAACAACCTACAGTTCTATCGATATAAAAAGTGTTCATAGAGTAAATAATAAGTTGATTACTATTTTAAATAATTACTTATTAGAAAATAAACCCCAATTAGAAGCAAAAGAGACATCTAAAAAAATTTTCTTGATTGATTAACAATATTCTTACTGAAATTAAAACATAATACATGCTTAAATTAATATTAAATACTTAGCTAAATTATAAAAGCCAGGAGGTCTTAACTGTGTCAAAACAATTTAAAAAAATTTATCTAGAAATAACCAATGTATGCAATTTAAAGTGCCAATTTTGTCCTGGCACAAGTCGCCATAAACAAGAAATGTCATTAGAAACATTTAAAAAAATACTGCCGAAACTAAAAGACTATACTGATTATTTGTATTTCCATCTAATGGGAGAACCACTTTTACATAGTCGCATAAACGAATTTATCAATTTAGCAGCCCAAGAATTTAAAATAAATATTACAACCAATGGATATCTAATTACCAAAATAGAAAATAATCATCATATAAATCAACTAAATATCTCTTTGCAAGCTATAAAAAATGATGCCGATATTGATAATTATTTACAAAATATCTTTCATGCAGTAGATAAGTTACATAGCTTCGGAACAATTATTATTTATCGTCTATGGAATGAACAAGCTAGTTCCCAAAAAATACTTGCCAAATTAGAAAATTATTATAAAAAATCTCTAAATGGGAATAATAAAATAGATGATGGCATTTATGTGGATAAAGAAATTCCATTTATTTGGCCCGATTTAAATAATGAATATTATACATCAGTTGGTTCTTGCATGGGACTTCGTAATCATATTGGTATCTTAGTAAATGGTGATATCGTTCCTTGTTGTTTAGACTATAATGGATCGCTTACTTTAGGTAACATTTTAACAAACGATTTAGATATAATTCTTCAGCAAGAACGGGCGAGAAAGATGCAAAAAAATTTTTTGAATAATAAAAAATGTGAAGAATTATGTCGCCATTGTAATTTCTATGATAGAATAAGAGGTGCCAAAAAAGTTAAGACAACTGAAGAAAAAAGCATCAAAAATTAAGATAAATAAAATAAAAACTGTGGTAAAAATAGAGATGTTTTTACCGCCAAAAGAAGTAAGGGTGATAATTATGAAAAATGATAAAATAATAATAAGAGGAGCAAGAGAAAATAATTTAAAAAATATTGACTTAGACTTGCCCAAAAATTCATTAATTGTTATGACTGGTGTATCTGGTTCAGGTAAGTCTTCCTTGGCGTTCGATACCATTTATGCTGAAGGCCAACGAAGATTTGTAGAAAGCTTATCAAGCTATGCTCGCCAGTTTTTAGGAGGTAGCGAAAAACCTGATGTTGATTCTATTGAAGGGCTAAGTCCAAGTATTGCTATTGATCAAAAAACTACTAATAACAATCCTCGTAGTACAGTTGGTACTGTAACTGAGATCTATGATTATTTAAAATTATTATATGCTCGTATTGGTACACCTTATTGTCCCAATCATCATATTCCTATCGTCCATCAAAGTATTGAAGAAATGACCAACAAAGTTATGAACATGCCCGAAGGAACCAAATTAGAAATTATGGCTCCTATTGTTCGTAATGAAAAAGGTACTCATAAAGATATTTTAGATGACTTAAGAAAAGATGGTTATTCTCGAGTAAGAGTTAATGGTACTGTTTATGGCTTGGATGAAGAAATTACTTTAGAAAAAAATGTTAAAGATAGTATTGAGGCTATTGTTGATAGAATTGTTTTGAGTCCAACCGAGCGTTCTCGCGTCTTTGAAGCCATAGAAACTTCAACAAAACTTGCTGATGGTATGGTTTTAATTCATGTCATTGATGGTGAAGAGATTTTATGGAGCGAAAAATTTGCATGTATTGAATGTAATTATTCCTTGCCGGATTTAGAACCAAATATGTTTTCCTTTAATGCTCCTTTTGGAGCCTGCCCTGAATGTAAAGGTTTAGGCTTTAAAACAGCTATAAGTGAAGATTTACTTATACCAGATAAAACTCTTTCTATAAATGAAGGGGCTATTCAAACTTTAAAAGATGATACTAATATTTTCTATACTAATGTAAAGACTGCTTGTGATTATTATCATATTGATATGAATAAGCCTTATAAAGACTTGACAAAAAAAGAAAAGAAAATTCTTCTTTATGGTAGTGATGAACCGTTACAATTTGAATACACTGCTAAGAATGGTAATAAAAGATTTACAACTGATTACTATGAAGGCATTATTACAAATTTAGAACGTCGTTATATTGAAACATCTTCTAGTTGGATAAGAGAATGGCTAGATAATTATATGATGGAGCTAACTTGTCCTGTTTGTCATGGTGCTCGTTTAAAAGAAGGTATTTTAAATGTTTTCATTAACAAGAAAAATATTTATGAAATGACTCAAATGAGTATTGGCAACTTATTAGAATTTATTAGAAATCTTAAATTAACGAAGGAACAACAAGAAATAAGTAAATTAATTGTCAAAGAAATTATTAATCGTTTAGAATTTTTAAAAAATGTTGGTTTAGATTATTTGACTTTAGATAGAATGGCTGGTAGCTTATCTGGCGGTGAACTTCAAAGAATTCGTCTTGCAACTCAAATTGGTAGTCGCTTAAGTGGCGTTTTATATGTTCTAGATGAACCAAGCATAGGGTTACATCAACGAGATAATGATAAATTAATTCGTTCTTTAAAAGAAATGGTTAACCTTGGAAATACTTTAATTGTAGTTGAACATGACAGTGATACCATGTTAGCAAGTGATTATTTAGTTGATATCGGCCCTCGTGCTGGTAAAGAAGGTGGCAACGTCATGGCTGCTGGTACCCCAGAAGAAGTTATGAAAAATCCAAATTCATTAACAGGTAAATATTTATCTGGTGAATACTTTATCCCAATTCCTAAAGAAAGAAGAAAAGGTAATGGTAAATTCTTGGAAATTATTGGCGCTACTGAACATAACTTAAAAAATATAAATGTTAAAATTCCTTTAGGTAAATTTGTTTGTGTAACTGGTGTGTCAGGTTCTGGCAAAAGTTCTTTAGTTAATGAAATTCTCTATAAATCAGTATTTAAAAATATTTATCCAAAATCAAAGGTCTTTCCAGGAAAATGCAAAAAAATTAAAGGTATTGACGAAATTGATAAAGTTGTTCAAATTTCACAGGACCCAATTGGTCGTACTCCAAGAAGTAATCCTGCTACTTACGTTGGTTTATTTGATGATATAAGGGACTTACTTGCCCAAACAAAAGAAGCTAAAATCCGTGGCTTTGATAAAGGACGTTTCTCATTTAACGTTAAGGGCGGCCGTTGCGAAGCTTGCTACGGTGATGGTGTTAAAAAGATAGAAATGCATTTTTTGCCTGATGTCTATGTTCCTTGTGAAGTTTGTCATGGGACTCGTTATAATAAAGATACTTTAAATATTAAATATAAAGGAAAGAATATTGCTGATATTTTAAAAATGCGAGTAGAAGAAGCTCAAGAATTCTTTAGTAACGTACCTAAGATAAAGAGTACATTAGATATTATGATGGATGTTGGTTTATCATATGTAGAATTAGGACAAGGTGCTCCAACATTATCGGGTGGTGAAGCTGGAAGAGTTAAACTTGCTAAAGAATTACAAAAGAAACCTACTGGCAAAAGTTTATTTATTTTAGACGAACCAACAACTGGCCTTCACATTGATGATATTAAAAAATTATTAGTTATTTTACAAAGAATAGTTGATAATGGTGATACTGTTATTGTTATTGAACATAATTTGGATGTCATTAAAGTTGCTGATTATATTATTGACTTGGGACCTGAAGGTGGAGCAGGTGGTGGTGAGATCGTTTGTACAGGTACACCTGAAGAGGTAGCTAAAAATCCTAACTCTTACACAGGTCAGTATTTAAAAAAATATTTAATTGACAAATATCGTGTTTAAAAAGTATAAATAAAAATTATATTAAGTTATAAATAAAAATAGATATTAAATAACATTTCTCGTTAGTTAGTATCTTTTTTACTAAAATATGTAAATTTAAAAAAAATTTAGAAAATAATAAAATTAATAAATGATATTTATAAATTACAATTATATGATTTAACGGCTTAAACTTAGCTAGTAAAACTTATTTGTTTTTGATATAATCAGGTGGAAGAAAAGAGGTTAATTATGAATCCAGTTTTATTTACTATTGGAAATTTTGAAGTTAGATGGTACTCAGTCTTAATTTTAACGGGTGTAATTTTAGGATATGTTATTGCCGAAAAAGAAGCTAAACGTTTTCGTTTTAATACAGACTTTCTTTTTAACATGTTTTTCTATGCCTTAATATTTGGAATTATAGGTGCAAGATTATATTATGTGGCTTTTAATTGGTCAGCTTATGCTTCTAATCCAATATCGATCCTTTATATTTGGGAAGGCGGTCTTGCAATTCATGGTGGGTTAATTGTTGGTTTAATTACAATGTATGTATACTGTAAAAAATATAACGTTTCTTTAATAAGAGTTTTAGATTTTGTTTGTCCATCTTTGCTTTTAGCTCAAGCTATTGGCCGTTGGGGTAACTTTTTTAATGGCGAGGCTCACGGTCGAGCAACTACACTATTAGCACTTCAAAATAAGCATATTCCTGATTTTATTATTAATGGTATGTACATCAATGGCGTATATTATGAACCAACATTTTTTTATGAATCACTATGGTGTCTTTTAGGTTTCATTATTATGCTTATTATTCGTCGCTCTAAGAAAACTAAAATTGGTACATTAACCGCAACTTACTTAATGTGGTATGGTCTTGGTCGCTTTTTTATTGAAGGCCTTCGCACTGATTCACTTATGCTTGGCGGGTTCAAAGTAGCTCAAATTGTATCGATAATTATGTTTATAGTTGGTTTATTAGCCATCATGATTATTAGCCGTAAACAACGTTATGAGGATTTATACAATAATGAAGAAACTAAAAGTATTCATTTCTAAGTGATAGCAAATAACGATAAAATAATAAGGAGAATTTAAAATGTATGATTTAATAATAATAGGCTTAGGGGCGGCGGGAATAAGCGCTGCAATTTATGCTAAAAGAAGTAATCTAAAAGTGTTATGCCTTGAAAAAGGAATGCCAGGTGGTATTATAAATTATATTGATAAAATCGATAATTACCCTGGTTTTTCTAATATTAGTGGTGCTGATCTTTCCTATAAACTATATGAACATTTAACCTCATTAGATATTGAATATAAACTTGAAGCTGTTTTAGAAGTGCAAAAAGATCAAACTTTTTTTAAAATTACAACGAAAAAGAACACTTATCAAGCCAAAAAAGTAATTATAGCTAGTGGGCGTAAAGCTAGGAAATTAGGTCTTACAAATGAAGAAAAATTTTTAGGACGTGGTATAAGCTATTGTGCTGTATGTGATGGGGCTTTCTTTAAAAACAAGACTATCGCTGTTGTTGGTTCTGGAAGATCTGCTGTTCAAGAAACGTTATATTTAGCAAATTTTGCTCATAAAATTTATATGATAATTAGAAAAGACAAATTAAAAGTTGAAAAAAATTTGTTAGAAAAGTTAGAAGCTAAAAAAAATATTGAAATTATATATAACACCACTATTTCTTCATTAAACGGTGAAGAATATTTACAAAGTTTGACTATAAATAATAATAATGTTGAAAAGAAGCTAGAAGTTTCAGGCTTATTTATTTACATAGGATATGAGCCAAACATTACTTATCTTCAAAATTTTGATATTTTTGATCATGAAGGATACATTATGGTTAATTCTCAATATGAAACGAGTATTTCGGGTTTATATGCGGTTGGCGATAATATTAAAAACAAATATTATCAAATAATTACTGCTATGGCGAGTGGCGCCATTGCTGCTTTAAATGTTGCTGCTTCTTTAAATGAAAAATAAAATCAAATATACTTATACCCTATATATATTGAAATCTTTATAATAAATTATGCATGTTTGTATTTATCCACAGTAAAAAAGAGAGTTATCCACAGCAAAAAAAGTTTTTATCTAATAATTTTAAGATAAATAATATTTACAAAATAATAAAGAAAAAGCATACTCTAAAAGTAAGCACTATGAAATCAAATTTACTTTTAAAAAGAGCTTTTTTTATTTTACTTTTTAAATAAAGTGTGTTAATATTTGAAGCGTGATGAATTATGAAAAGCCCTTTAGTATATGCCTATATTGGTGATTGTATTTATGAATTTTATATTCGTAAATTCTTAGTCGAAGAAAACATGTGTAAATTAAAAGAAATTCAACGTCGTAGCTTAAACTTTGTTAGTGCTAAAAGTCAAAGAAAAATTTATGAAGCTCTTAATAGTCAAAATTTCTTAACTCAAGCTGAAGAAGAAATTATTAAATGGGGCCGTAATGCTCATGGTGGTAAGGCTAAACATACTGACATCGTAACATATCGAATCGCTACTGGTTTTGAATGTTTAATTGGCTATTTATATTATCAAAATAATATAGAAAGAATTGAAAAAATCATGAAGGAGGTTATAAAAAATGAAAGTATATGGTAAAAATGTTTTAAATGAAGTATTATCTAATCCCCAAAAAATTAAAAAACTTTATATGACTAGTAATATGAAAGATGAACGAATAATGGAAAGTATTCGTGAAAATAAAATTCAATTTGAATCAGTTTCGCGTGATACTATGGATAAAATGGTGAAAGGCAATCATCAAGGAATTTTAGCTATAGTTGATGATTTTTATTATACTGATTACAAATCAATGTATGATGAAAAACTAGTAATTATATTAGATCATTTAGAAGATCCTCATAATTTTGGAGCTATTATTCGTACATGTGAGGCCGCTGGTGTAAAATCTATCATTATCCCTAAAGATCGTAGCGTTGACGTTAATGAAACTGTTATGAAAACTTCCACCGGCGCATTAGAATACGTTAATATTGCTCGTGTTAATAATTTGGTAAAAACAATTAATGACTTCAAAAATCATGGCTTCTTTGTTTACGGAGCCGAAGCGGATGGCATCTCTAGTAAAACTTGTGATTACAGTGATAAAGTAGTTTTAGTGGTTGGAAGTGAAGGTTTTGGGTTATCACGCTTAGTTCGTGAGAACTGCGATGAAATCGTTTCTTTACCTATGAAAGGACATGTCAATAGTCTTAATGCTTCTGTAGCAGCGGCTATCCTTATATATGACATTGCATTTCGTTAATGGGAAAAGTATATAAAGAAACAAATGATTCAGAATTACTTTTTATGGTAAATGAGGAAAATGAAGACGCAAAAGACATATTATATAAAAAGTACTATTATATTATTGAACAAGCGATGCGAAAATATGCGAAGACAATAATTAAATCGGGCGTAGAATATAAAGATGTTTATCAGGAAGCAATGTTAGGCTTTGCTGATGCCTTAGATAAATATAATGATTCCAAGGAAACACAATTAGCAACTTTTATAACTTTATGCGTAAAAAGAAGATTATCAAATCTTTTAAGGGCTGCTACATCAACCAAATCTAAATTCAACAAAGATATTTTATCTATTGATTACGACTATGAAAATTATGATAGTACATTAATTGATATAATTAGTGATGATAATAAATATAATCCACTAATAAATATAGCAACTAAAGAAAATTTAGAAGCTACTATTAATTCTTGTGAAGCCAAATTATCTCCTTTTGAAACTAAAGTTTTTGATTTAATGATTTTAGAGTACGACTATAAACAAATAGCGGCTATTTTAAAAGAATCTCCTAAAAAAATTGATAATACCGTTCAAAGAATAAAAAGAAAAATAAAAGATGTCATAGAAGTAATGCAATCAAATGATCAATGAAATAATTACTCGTATATATCTTGTAAATTATCTCCTAAAAATAACCCAAAGATAAGAATTATAATTAATTAAAAATTCTAGAGGAAAATTAAAAAAGATTTATAAAAACACTTGCATTTTCCTAGTACTTATAGTATATTTTAGTTGTGATGCGCAAGAGATATGCGTTTTTATTTTATAAAAATAAGAGGTGCTATAAATGGCAAAAAAAGATACAAACAAAAAAAATAATAAAGAATCATATTTTAGTGGTGTAAAAGCTGAACTAAAGAAAGTAAGCTGGCCTAAATTTAAAGATATACTTAAGTATACCTTTGCAACAATCATCTTTTGTTTAATTCTTGCTGGTTTCTTTTCAATCTTAAATTTAATATTATCATTAATTAAGGGGGCATTAGTTTAATGGAAAAAGAATGGTATGTTGTTAACACATATAGTGGACACGAATATAAAGTTAAAGAAAAATTAGAATCTAAAATTGAATCAATGGGTTTACAAGATAATATCTTTAGAATTGTAATCCCTGAAACTACTGAAGTAGAAGTCAAAAATGGTGTTAAAAAAGAAAAACAAAAAAAGATGTTTCCAGGTTATATTTTAGTTGAGATGAAAATGTCTGATGAATCTTGGTATATTGTTAGAAATACTCCAGGTGTTACAGGTTTCATTGGCTCGAGTGGTAAAGGTGCAAAGCCAACTCCATTATTACCACAAGAAATTGATCGCATATTAGCTGATATGGGTATGAGTAGAGTAGAAACTCCTAAAGATTTAGCTATTGGTACTAAAGTTAA
>CAKOKF010000014.1 GCA_934090775.1 uncultured Bacilli bacterium | reverse complement strand
TTAATATAGACAGTCTAGAGGTTTTCCCTGACATAAGTAACTATACTTATTCGCTTTTGCAAATATTATTTCAACTTTGGGTATTCCTAATACTCACGCACGACATACGTAACTTCGAAATGACGCAATAAAAGGATGTAGGTTATATGCCATTATAACTTTCCTTAAATTTTAAATCTTATACTCACCCTAACTTGGGCCGATAAAGCAAGTATAAAAAGTGTCGATAATGTAATTGATGGATTTTTAGCCCCATCTTCATATAGTGTTATGACTAGAATAATGCACCACACATAGCCGAGATTATAACATAAGATATTTCGTTTGTCAAATTTTGTTTCCTAAAAGTGTAAATCAAAGCATATAGTTGACGCTTTTTTTGTAAATTTTATCTTCTTATTATAATCTTCTTTTAATTATATGCTCTTTTTAACAAGAAAATTATTTATCAATCAATTCACTTACTAAATTTAGCATTTTATTGTTATTATGAATAAATTTATTTGGTTTAAATTTTTTTACTTTTGTTAAAGCTGCCGCTAATTCTTCAACATCTTGTAAACCGATTATGTATCCTAATGAATTAAATTTAGCAATAATTTGCGTTTGATGGTCATTGATATGTTCACCATACTTGGCAAGCCTTGGAACAGCAATAACTTTTTTATTTCTTTCTAAAGCAGAGATAATGTTACCAACACCACCATGAGTAATAATCAAGTCGGCCTTGTCCATTAAGGAATTAAATTCATCTTGAGGAATTAAATCAAATATTTCCATATTATCCGAACTATATTTAGTAAAACCGGCTTGAACAATAACTTTATCTTTGATTATACCCTTATTAATTAACTTATCAATCTCATCTAAAAGACGAACAAATGTTTTATCTTGAGTTCCTAAAGTTACTAAAATCATACATAGTCCTTTCTAATAAATCCAACCACCATAAATGGCGTTAGGATAAACTTCTAACATGCTTTCCCATTGTACAATAAAATAGTCAGCAAATTTATATATCAAACGACCAGCACGAGTAGGGGTAGTACTGTTGGCAATAGTTTCAATAAAAATAACTTTTTTATGAAATAATTTAGCTAAGCAACACATGGGGCCAACATTATGGGAACCAGTTGTTACGACAACATCCGGTCTTATTGTAATAATTAGATAAAGAGAAATAAAGCAATTTAAAAGAAATTTAAAGGGATATATTAATTTAGCCTTAAAATTTGTATAAGTACCACTGATTATATAATGAATATGATGAGGATATTTCTTAGACAGATTAAGATTACTTTTGGTCTTTTCAGTAACGATAGTATAATCATATTTTTCAAATAAAGGAGAAAGTTGTAATAATTCGCTTAAATGACCACCAGTACTAGCAATAAACATAACTTTTTTTCTCTTTTCCATAGTTATCACCTTAAAATTATTATACTATAAAAGATTAGTCTTTAGAAAAAAAGATTAAAGATCTTAAGACATTAAAATTTTTATATTATGGCAAAATCCTACCATCATCTAAATAGATATGTTAATTTTCTATTTTCCAAGTTGAAATAATATTATTAAATAATTTATTAGCAAGCTTTTTGTGATCATCTTGATTTAAAATATAGTTTTGAGTTGATAATTTTTGTAAAATACTTGGTGTATTAATAAAATCTATTTTATATTTATTGGATAAATCTTTTAGAAGATAATTGGAATTTAAATTAATAGGGCTAATATATATAATTTGTTTAGAGTTATACTTTCTTAAAAGAATAAATAGGTTTTCTAAGTTAGCATAAATATTAATTATATTTTCTTTTTCATAAAGTAGCTCGAAATCACCTAAATATATAATTATGACATTAGAAGAATTTAACTTTTCTTGAATATCATTATAATTACTTTTTATTTTATCAATAGCATTTTCAATTTCTAAATTTTCTTTATGATAAGTATTAAAAGTTGTAGGTAATAATTTTTCTAAATCTTTTTGTAAAGAAATATTAAAATTTTCTTGAATAGTTGTAGTATCATCATAAATAGTAGTTATTTTTATTTCTTGATGATTGTTAACATTAAAAATAAGGTATGTTAAGATGATAGCTCCTAAAGACAAAAAGAATAATTTTACTTTCATAAGACCTCACTTACTTAGTATAATTTATTCTTCTATTCTTATTTTAGCACCAACCTTAGATAATTTAGTTTTAATATTTTCATAGCCTCGAAGGATATGGTCAGCTTGATTAATTGTAGTTTGGCCTTCAGCAATTAGACCGGCCAATACTAAGGAAGCACCAGCACGTAAGTCACTTGCTGTTACTTCACAACCAGTTAAGGAAGTAGGGCCAGTTATAAAAGCTTTATTACTGGTATTAGCAATATTAGCACCCATTTTATTTAAATATTCTATATGTCCCATTCTTGTTTCATATATAGTTTCAGTAAAAGTTGATATGCCATCAGCCTGAGTAAGAAGAGTTTGCATAGTTTGACCTAGATCGGTTACAAAACCAGGATAAACTTGGGAAGTTATATTTATGGGTTTTAAACCAGTTTGTTTAGAAATTATAATTGAATTTTCTTCTAGAATATAATTTATATTCATATTTTTTAAAGTACTTAATAGACTTTCTAAATGCTTGGGTTCGATTTTGTCAATAACCAAGTTGTCGCCAGCAAGGGCTCCAGCAATGATATAGGTCCCAGCTTCAATGCGATCAGGAATTGTATATACATTTCCTTTACTTAATTTTTTGACACCAGTTATTGTGATAGTGTTAGTGCCAGCGCCTTTAATTTTAGCACCCATGCTCTTTAAAAAATCGGCAATATTTACTATTTCTGGTTCTTTAGCAGCATTGAAAATTCTAGTTTGGCCATTGGCTTTTACAGCAGCTAACATAATATTAATTGTAGCCCCGACTGAAGGAAAATCAAAGGTAATATCAGTTCCATTTAATTCCTGGGCATCAATGATATATTTATCGTCAGTAATTGTAACCGTTGCTCCCAAAGCTTCAAAGCCTTTTATATGATAATCGATAGGACGCTTGCCAATTTTACAACCACCTGGGAAATACATTTCAACATGATGATATTTTGACAATAAAGAACCCATGAAATAGTAAGAAGCTCTTAATTTTTTAGCTAATGCTTCTTCTATAACTTGATTTTGAACATTACTAGTATCAATGCTTAGAATATTATTCTCATATTTATAATCAGCATTTAAAAGTTCTAAGATTTCTAATAAGGCTCTAGTATCTGTTATATCGGGGACATTATCAATAGTTACTTCATCATCGCAAAGAATAGCTGCTGGTATTAAAGCAACTACACTGTTCTTAGCACCACTTATTTCAATGGTTCCACTTAATTTACTGGGTCCTTCGATTATTAATTTGGTCATATATATTACACCCCATCTAACTATAAATAACTATATCTAATTTACTACACTAAGTCAAACAAAAAAACATCTATAAAACTATATTATAGATATTTTTTTATTATTCATAATTTTAATATAGATAAACTTTATTTTAAAATATTATTTTTTATAAATTTAAAAAATATATTTATAGCTTAATTATATTTTAATAGAACATCTTTGACATAAGATTTATATTCAATATTTGATTTATTACTATTTTCATCAATTAAACAAAGAGGTGGATACATTACACACCAAAAGTTTTCGCCAAGACCTTGACCTAAAGTTATTACTAACGAATTATAATAGCCGGCTGGATATTTAATTCCTTTATAGGTTTTGGATGGAAAAAAGTTATTACCATAAGAAATATTATAAGGAACTTGATAATTATTTAAAATGGTACGAAAAGTAGACATATTATTTTTTATATAATTATCTACGTCTATATCTTTATTAATTTCCGGTAAAATTTTTTTCATCAAATCTTCTTTAATTCTCGTCTTTGTTAATTGATCTTGTAAATTATTGGAATTAGCTATTATTCGAAAGCGAATAGAGTCATTAGGAATTATTATTTCTTCTTTGTTGGTACTCAAATAAAATAAAGCAATAACCGTTAAAACAACTATAATCTTTTTTATAAAAAATCACCCAATTTAATATTGAGTGACTTCTATTCTTTTTATTCATTAATTATGAAAATATATCTATCTTGGCCAACTAAGTCTTTTTTTACTTGGATATAGGCATTAGGATAAAGATTTCTTGCTATATTTGTAATGTCTTGACCTTGGGTACAACCGATTTCAAAGGCTATTATACTTTTAGATTCCAAAAATTCTTTGCTTCGTCTTAAAATTATTTCATAAAATTCGAGACCATTATTGTGTGCAAATAGAGCATTTTGTGGCTCATATTTAGTAGCAGGATCAACTGGCTCATCATATTTAACATAAGGTGGATTGCTAACTAAAACGTTATATTTTTTACTAATACTACAATTTTTGATATCCCCAAGAGCAAAATTAACACTAGCTCGGTTTAGAATAGCATTTGAACTTGCTAATTCGATTGCTTCTTTAGAAATGTCTAGAGCATCAACTGTAATATTTAATTCTTTGGATAAAGTTACAGCGATACAACCACTACCAGTTCCAATTTCTAAAATTTTAAGAGTAGGGTAATTTACTTGATTTTTTATTAGTTTAAGTAAATTATCTACTAAGCCTTCTGTTTCAAAACGAGGAATTAAGGCACGTTCATCAACCCTTATTGTATATCCATAAAAATCAACGTCTCCAATTAAATATTGAATAGGGTAGTCATTGTTAATTTTTCCGATAATTTCTTCCATGTTATTAGGATATAATTTTTTTAATAATTCATAGTCAGTACTAGAAATATATCTTTCTTTTTTTATCATTATTCTCCTGCTAATTTTAATCTTTGATCTTCAGTAATTAGGGCTTCAATTATTGGATCTAAGTTGCCTTCCATAACGCGATCTAATTCCATAATTGAGAAATTGATACGATGATCAGTAACACGATTTTGAGGATAGTTGTAAGTTCTAATTTTTTCACTACGATCGCCGGTTCCTATTTTTTTACGTGATTCGCCAACTTGTTGCTCTTTTTCTGCTAAGGCAGCGTCGTGTAATTTAGCTGCTAACATTTTCATGGCTTTTTCTTTATTTTTTAATTGAGAACGTTCTACTTGACAAGTAACAATAGTGTTCGTGGGAATATGAGTGATACGAACTGCTGAGTTGGATGTATTTACGGATTGACCACCAGCGCCACTAGAATGGTATACATCAATTTTTAAGTCAGTTTCTTTAATTTCGACATCATTAACGTTAACCTCTGGCATAACTAAAACAGTAGCAGTTGAAGTATGAACACGACCACCAGCTTCAGTTACAGGAACTCTTTGAACACGATGAGAACCGCTTTCAAATTTTAGTTTAGAATATACATTTTCGCCTCTAATCATAAATTCAATTTGTGAATAACCACCAGCAGAACCTTCTATCTCGTGAAGAACTTCAATTTTCCAATTATTTTTTTCAGCATATCTTGTATACATACGGTATAAATCACCAGCAAAGATATTTGCTTCATCGCCACCGGCGGCTCCTCTTATTTCCATGATAATATTTTTATCATCGTTAGGATCTTTAGGTATTAATAGTAATTGTAATTCTTTTTCTAACTTTTCCTTATTAGCAGTGGCAGTAGCAATTTCTTCTTCGGCTAAATCTTTTAAGTCAGGAGCGTTTAACATTTCTTTAGCTTCAATAATGGTTTCATCGCATTTTTGATATTCATTATATTTTAATACTATTTCTTCAAGATCTGCTTTTTCTTTTGATAATTTTCTTAATTTATTATAATCTTGTAAAACATCTTCGTGAGTTAATTCTTCTACTAACTCTTGATATTTAGCTGTAATATTTTGTAATCTTTCTATCATAAAAAGGTTTCCTTTCTCGTTAATTATATAAAAATAGAAGAAAAAAAGCAATTATTTTAAACATTGCCATTTTCTTAAACTAAGATTATATAAATTATCTATATTAATCTAAATTACTGTTTTCTTCATCCGAGTCATCATTTACTACTACTAAACCTTGTAAGTCATCATCATCATCGTCAGTTGGCTCATCTTCATCATAATAAATGTTATCATTTTCTTCTTCAATTTCTTCTTCTTCATCTTCAAGACTGCCGTCAATATCTTCTTCATCATCTTCAATGATAATCTTTGCTTGGTGGCGACTTCTTAAATCCCAAAAGCCTTTTTCTAACATAATGAAACGATGATCAGTAGATAAAACTTGGAAAAAGTCAGCAATTTTTGCTTCATATTCTTCATTTGATAGTCCTAATAAATCACATATTTGTTTAAATAGGTCAGTAATTTTTACTTTTTCGCCAGATGATTCTAATATCATATATGCAATATCATCATAACTTTTTGATTCTAATTCTTCTTTGGATAAATCGGTAATTTTCATATTTATTCCTCCTACATTTTTTCAGGTATTTCAATACCTAGTATATTCAATAGTTTAATATTATTCTCATAAATTATCTTTGTCAATGTTAACCATGATTCTCTTGTTAATTTATTTTCTTCAATTAATACTTTATTACTAGAATAAAAATTATTATAAAGGTTTGTTACTTTATATAAATAATCGGCAATATCACTTAATGACTTAGTGCTAAAAGCTTTATCTATTATACTTCTTAATGTCATAGTTGTAAGAATTATTTCTCTTTCTATATCAGTTGTAATTTGATTATAATTTTCATAAGAAATATTACTTTCGTTAGCTTTTGTTAGTAATGATTTCATTCTAATTGTTGAGTAAAGAAGGTAAGGACCAGTTTTTCCTTGTAGATCACTAAATTTTACAGGATCAAAGTTATAATCTTTACCACGGAATGGTATAAGATCAGCATATTTTACAGTAGCAATCCCCAATATTTCGGCAATTTTATTTCTTTCTTCCCCTGTAATACTAGGCATGATTTTACGTTCACACTCAGTAGTAACCATATTTAGCAAATCTTCTAAACGCATAACTCCACCATCGCGAGTTTTAAATGGTTTACCATCACTGCCATTCATGGTTCCAAAAGGAATATACTCTAATTTAGTGTCGCTTCTTACAATTTTAGCTTTACGTACTGCCCTAAAAACTTGTTCAAAATGAAGAGATTGACGAGCATCGGCTAAATACCAAATTTCATCGGGATTCCATTTTTTCATACGTTCCCAAATACAAGCCATATCAGTCGTTTGGTATGAAGCTGAACCATTACTTTTTTCTAAAATTACTGGTGGGACTTCATGGTCATCGTTTTCTTCATTAACATAAATTACTTTAGCGCCATTTGATTCTTCTACTAAGCCTAAGGAATTAAGATAAGAGGTCATTTCAGGAATGTATTTACTACCATCATATTCACCTTCCCAAATATCAAAAGTTGTATTAAGACGGTCATAAGTACGTTTGATATCTTCTTTAGAGATTTTCATGATAGCATTCCATAAAGCCATTAAACCTTTTTTACCTTCTTGAAAATCAACTGTCATTTGACGAGCTTCTTCTAAGTAAGCTTCATCCTCTTTAGCTTTCGTACTAGCAACCGGATATATTTCTATTAAATCATTATTAGTAATTGGTAAGTTTTTTGGATATTCACCAGTATAATTTTCATCAAAGTACGGTAATTTGGGATATCTATGTTTGATTTCCGTCATAACAAGACCAATTGGACGACCAAAATCACCTAAATGAGCATCACTATAAGTTTTATTACCTAAAGCAATGGCTAATCTTTTTAAAGCCTCTCCAATATTTGCCGAGCGTAAGTGACCAACATGTAAAGCTTTGGCAACATTGGCACCTCCATAATCAAAGAAAATAGTCTTCTTATTATTGTTGTAATAATTCCAATTAATATCTTTATTTAGACGATTGAAATAATCAACTAAAATTTGATTTTTAAAAGTAAAATTGATAAAACCAGGGCCAGCAATATTTACGTTATCATATCTACCGTCTTTATTTAGTGCATCAACTATAACGCTTGCTACTTCACGAGGGTTTCTATGTATTTTGCCAGCTAAAGGCATAACTCCATTATACTGATAGTCTCCTAATTCTTTTCTTGCTGAAGGACTTAATGTAACACTTTCAACTTCAAAACCACAACTTTTAATTAAATTAAGCCAATAGACTTGTTCTTCTTCAATAAAACTCATAATTCTAATACCTTTCTTCTTTAACTAAACAATATAATAATCTAGTAACAATTATTTTTCTTATAGTAACTACTTATAAATTATTATTTGTTTAGACTAATTTAATTAGTCTAAACTTAAATAGGTTTGATACTAATTAAAACTTATTTCTAATTTAGTAAACTGGTCGTCACTTTCCAATTGGTAATATAACTCTAATTTATCATTTTGTATACTAAATTCTGCACTATCAACAATTATATCAACATAAGCATCTAATTCTTTTAAAAAATATTTACATTTATGATTACCATCTTTATTAACTGTTAATTCTAACTGGGATTCTTTGTTATCTCTAACTAAGATTAATGTTTCATTGTTAATGGTAATAGTATTTAAAACATCTTCAAGTGTGAATTCGTATTTGTTATCATTTTTCGCATAATTTAATGACTTTTTTTCAAGAAATAAATCATTATTTTTGTATAATTTTAAACTTAGAAAATTATTCAAAAAACATTACCTCCGTTTTTTTCTAAAACATTATAACATAGGTCTTTTAAAATGACTACATAAATTAAATATTTTTTTACATAATAAAAAGGGTGAGGATATGAAGTTTATCAAAAAGACAATAAAACTGGGAATTATCTTCAGTATTTTAGGTATTTTTGGCATTATAAGTTTATATATTTGTGCTTATTTTTCGCCAGTACTGGATATAAAAAGTACAGGCCAATATTACATATATGATAACGATAATTCACTAGTTTTTCAAGGAAGTGGAAATTCGAAGTGGGTCGACTTAGGTGATGTATCACCTTATTTTATTGATGCTATAATCAGTACTGAAGATAAAAATTTTTATAAACACAATGGTTTTGATTATTTAAGAATTATGAAGACCTTATTTCTAAATGTCAAAAAAGGTGCGATAGTAGGAGGAGCTTCAACAATATCGCAACAGTATGTAAAAAATTTATTTTTAGACTTTGATAAAACTTGGGAACGCAAATTAGAAGAAGCGTGGTTAACACTGAAACTAGAAGTACATTATTCAAAAGATGATATTTTAGAGGGCTATATTAACACGATAAATTTTGGACAAGGTAATTATGGGATTGAGGATGCGGCGAGTTTTTATTTTAACAAGCATGCCAAAGATTTAACTTTAGAAGAAAGTATTATTTTATCAGGTATTCCTAAAGGACCTAGTTATTATAATCCATTGAGTAATTATGATAATGCTATTAAAAGGGCCAAAGTTGTTGCCACCGCTATGGTTAACAATAAAAAAATTGATGAAACTACTAAAGATAATCTTTTTAAAGAAAAGTTAGAAATATATGGCAAAAGAACAGAAAATAATTCAAATACCATTATGTATTATCAGGATTTAGTTATGAAAGAATTAGAAGGAATTAGTAGTATTCCAACTTCATTAATAGATACCGGGGGCCTAAAAATTTATACTTCTTTTGATAAGAATATCCAAATGTCGTTAGAAAAGAGTATTAATAAAAACATTACCGATGAAGAATTACAAGTTGCTAGTGTTGTCATTGATCCTAAGACAGGAAATATAATGGCTTTAACTGGCGGTAAAGATTATACAAAAAGTCAATATAATAGAGCATCCACCATGAAAAGGCAAGTGGGAAGTACTATGAAGCCACTGCTTTATTATGCGGCTTTAGAAAATGGAATGACATCATCTTCAACATTTTTAAGTCAAGAAACTACTTTTGTTTTTTCACAAAACGATACTTATTCACCACAAAATTTTAACCAAAAGTATGCTAATAAAGAAATAACAATGGCTGCAGCTTTAAGTTATAGTGATAATATTTATGCTGTTAAAACTCATTTATTTTTAGGAACTGATACATTAGTAAATATTTCCCATCGAATGGGAATTAAAGAAGAATTGCCAAGTATAGCTTCACTTCCTTTAGGTACAGTTGAGTTATCTATGTTAGACTTTGCTAACGCTTATACAACATTAGCAAGTGGAGGATATAAAAAGGATTTAACTTTTATTCGTAAAGTTACGGATATTAATGGAAATATACTGTATGAGAAAAAAGATAATAGTAATCAAGTGCTAAATTCTAGTTATACTTATATTTTAAATAATTTACTTACCGCTACTTATGATGGTGCATTCCGTGATTATAATAATCCAACAATTATTAGTTTAGCATCTAAAATCAGTAGAAAGTACGCGATGAAAACAGGAACTACTAATACTGATTGTTGGATGATAGGATATAATCCTGATGTTTTAATGTTAGTTTGGAATGGGTATGATGATAATAGAGAATTAAAGGTTTCTAATAGTATAATTGGAAAGAATATTTGGGTCGATACAGTTGAAGATTATTTAAAGGACAAGAAAGACAGTTGGTATGAAAAACCTGATAATGTAGTAGGGATTCCTAGAGATGCTGTTACTGGTAAAGATGTTACTGATGTCAACAAATCATTTGTTTATTATTATGTTAAAGGTAGTGAAATTGTCGTTAGTAATGAAACTGGTGATAGTAAAGAAAAGTTGGAAAATTAAATAAAATTATTTTAATTATATTTCAACAATAAATATTTAATTTAAAATAATTATTATTGCTTCACTTTTGGCTAAATAGTGAAGTTTTTTAATAGTTTAATTTTTTTATTAAATGCTAAATATTCTTAAAAAACGACAAAATAAAAAAGCATAGTATAAACTACACTTATATCTTACAATTCATATAAATTGTTTTAATTATTCAATTTTATTATTTCTAATCAATATCGATAGTAATTTTACAGCCATTTTCTTTGTTTTCAAAAGAATAATTTACTTTAAAGCCTTGCAATTTTAGATTATTAATAACATCTTCTATATCTTTTTTAGCTGTTTCTAAATCTTCTTTATTACTTGAAGGGGTCTCATTTGTTAAATCTCCTAGAAGGCTCATTGGATCAAACAATTCTTCTTCTTGTTTTGGTACATTATTTTTTAAGTTTGAAGTAGTTAAATTTTGATTATTATTAAATGGAGTAAAAAACTTATTATTAGGATTCAAACTGCTAAGTGAATTATCACCAAAATTGTTTGTTAATGAATTCGAGTTAGAATAACTAGGACTATTAATTGGTTCATCTAATAATTCATTGGTTAAGTTTGTGTCTAAAGTGGTTTGGGGTTCCAAAACTTCTAAGTCTTTTTTTATAGGTTCTGGTTTATCAGGTTGATCGAAATTAAAGGAAAAATATCCTTTGTTACCGACATCTTGTTTAGCTTGATCTTCGTGTGCTAAAGGTTCTAAAGTTTCAAAGAAGGTTGTTTTATTTGGAACTTCATAAGGGTTTGTTAAAATATCACTGTTGTTAGAAATAGGCTCTTGTAAAGTATCAATTATTTCAACATTATGTTTGTCTAAAGAAGCACCACCATTATCATTATTAGTTTCATCCGTAGAATTTTCTTCACTATAATCTTTTAAAATATCATCAGTCGATGGCAATTTATTGGAATTTTTATTAATATCGAAAGAGTTACTTTTAATACTATCAGCATTGAAACTTAAATCAACTAATGGTATATCAGTCTTATTTTCTTCTTCTTTTAATTTTTTTAACTCTTGATCTAATTGGCGAACAGTAAGGCGTTCAGTGATTATACGATTTAGCCATTCTTTTTCTTTTTCGGCATCGTTTAAAACTAATAAACTTCTAGCATGTCTTTCACTGATTTTTCCTTCAAGTAAGGCTTGTTGAACGCTTTCATCTAAATTTAGAAGACGCAATTTATTAGCTACAGAACTTTGAGAAATACCCATTTTTTGGGCCAACTGCTCTTGAGTATATCCCTTGTCTAAAAGATTTTTATAACTTCTAGCTTCTTCGATTGGTGTTAAATTTCTTCTTTGAATATTTTCAACCAGGGCGATTTCAGCTGACGAATTATCATCAATATTGGAAATTACAGCAGGAACAGTAGTAAGGCCAGCCATAATTGAGGCCTTATAACGTCTTTCACCAGCAATTATTTCATATTTACTTCCTAATTTTCTTAAAACAAGAGGTTGAATGATACCATGTTCTTTAATTGAAGAGGCTAACTCTTTTAATCCTTGTTCATCAAAGGCTAATCGTGGTTGGAAACGATTAGGTATAATATCATCAACACTTACTTGTAAAACATTATCTTCCATTTTCATATTTTTTGTGGCCCCTTTACTATTATAGTCTATATTTATCATACCTTATTATTGGTGTTTTTGCAACTTAATTTGTGCGTCCTTTTTAATGGTGTTATAGCTACGAGGATATTTTTTATTAGTTATTTTTTCTTTGTTTATAGTGATTATTCCACGGTGCATATCAGTTGCTGGTAAAGTAAATTCAGTAATTTTAATAACTTTAGAATTTAATTTTTTTATAATATTTTCAGCATTATGTAGTTCATCTTGATAATTAGCTTTCATCGCAACAAAGTTACCACCTACTTTAAGATAGGGAATAGCAAGTTCGACTAAAATACTAAGATCCGCTACCGCTCTTGAAGTTACAATATCATAATATTCACGACGATTTTGAACAAATATTTCAGCTCGATCATAAATAATCTCAACATCTAAGTTTAACTTTTCAGCTAATTTTTTTAGGAAAGTAATTTTTTTGTTATTAGAATCTAATAAAGTTACTTTTAAGTTGGGGAAAACAATCTTTAAAACCATACCAGGAAAGCCGGCACCAGTACCAATATCTAACAAATTTGTGACTTTAGGCAAATCAACATTTTTGACGATTGTTAAAGAATCATAAAAATGTTTTAAATAGACATCTTCAATATTAGTTATGGCAGTAAGATTAGTATGTTCATTATATTCTAATAAGAATTTAGCATAAGTTTCTAATTCCTTAATTTGTTTTTCATTTAAACTAATACCTAATTGGGCTAATTCTGATAAAAAATCATTTTTAGTCATGACGATTGTATTCCTTTCGTAAGTAAATAGATAAAATAGAGATATCGGCAGGATTAACACCGCTAATACGCATAGCTTGGGCTATAGTTTTAGGAGCAACATTCTTTAACTTTTGACGAGCTTCACTAGCAAGATTAACCACTTTGTCATAATCTAAATCAGCTGGTATTTCTTTGCTTTCCAACTTCAACATTTTTTCAACTTCTTTGTAAGTTTTAGCAATATATCCTTCATATTTAGTACTTATTTCGACTTGTTCTTTAACAGCTTCGCTATAATTTATATCGGTTAATTTAGATAAAAATTCTAAGTTGATTTCTGGACGTTTTAATAAATCATAAAAACTCATGGAGTAACTTGGTAAGGGGACATTATTTTCATTAAAAATAGCTTTTACTTCTTCATTTATTTTTAATTTAGCATTTTTTAAAAATTCAGTTAAAGCAGCTATGTCTTTTTGTTTAGTAATTAAATTGTAATATTGTTCTTCCGTAATAGAATTTACTTGATGAGCAAGGGGACGAAGACGTAAATCAGCATTGTCATGACGTAAAATAAGTCTAAATTCAGCACGAGAAGTAAGCATTCTATAAGGTTCATTAGTTCCCTTAGTTACTAAATCATCAATTAGAACGCCGATATAAGCTTCATTTCTTTTTAAAATTAAAGGTTCACGTTCTTCTAACTTTAAGGCAGCATTAATACCAGCAACAATGCCTTGACCGGCAGCTTCTTCATAACCACTAGTACCGTTTATTTGACCAGCAGTAAAAATTCCATCTACCACTTTAGATTCCAAAGAAGGTTTTATTTGTAATGGATTAATGGCGTCATATTCGATAGCATAAGCATATTTAGAAATAACAGCATTTTCAAGACCAGGCAAAGAATGAACCATTTTTTCTTGAATGTCATGAGGCATTGAAGTGGAAAAACCTTGTAGATACCAGTCATCATAATATAAAGATTCTGGTTCTAAAAATAATTGATGACGGTCTTTGTCATGGAAACGAACTACTTTATCTTCGATAGATGGACAATATCTTGGACCAACACCTTCGACATAACCACCATACATACTTGATTTATCTAAATTATCTTCAATAATTTTCTTAGTTTCTAAGGTTGTGTATAAAAGGTAACACTTTTGTTGATTATTAACATCATAAGTAGCTGGATAATCATTAGAGAAAGTCCAGTATCTATTATCACCACATTCCGGGTGCATTTTTGAAAAATCGATTGAAGAAGCTGTAATTCTTTGCGGAGTGCCAGTTTTTAATCTTTGGATTTGGAAACCATATTTTTTCATATTAGTACTTAGATATTCGCTACGTCTTTCGCCATGAGGTCCACCATTATGTTTTTCAGCACCACATAAAATACTACCTCTTAAGTAAGTACCAGTTGTGAGAATTAGGGCTTGGCATTTAATAACCTCGCCATTTTCTAAGATTACACCTTTAATTTTATTATCTTCAACGACTAAATCTTCGACCATTCCTTCGATAATATCGAGGTTAGGTGTATTTTTTAGTTCTCTTAACATTTCTTGTGGATAAGTAACCTTATCAGCTTGCGCACGCAAACTACGAACAGCTGGTCCTTTACCACTATTTAACATTTTAATTTGAAAATGAGTTCGATCGGCAACGCGACCCATTAAGCCACCTAGAGCATCTACTTCACGGACAATAATTCCTTTAGCAGTCCCACCAATAGAAGGATTACAAGGCATATCTGCTATATTTTTAATGTTCATGGTAATTAAAGCGGTTTTATGACCTTTAAAAGCTGCAATGTGAGAGGCTTCACAGCCGGCATGACCACCACCAACAACAATTATTTCATATTCTTTTTTCATAAAATCATCTACTTTCCTAAACAGAAATTACTAAATAATTCGTCTAGTAATTCATCTTTATAAGTTGCCCCAATAATTTCACCTAAAGTATCCCAACAAGCACGGATGTCTATTTCTAACATATCAACCGAATAACTATTATCAATATTTTCTAAGGCTGAATTTAAGTAATTTAGAGCAATTTCAATTAGAGCTTTATGACGAGCATTGGTAATATAAGTGGCATCGTTAGTGCTTATTTTTTCTAAATTAAATAGGGTGGTTATCATTTCTTTTAACTCTTTAATCCCTGTAGTTGTTAATGTATTGCCATAAACAACATTATTATATTTTTCTACCGGTAAATCAATGTTAGCAAGTAAGTCATTTTTATTGACAAAGATAATATAGTTCTTATCTTTTACTAAATCTAAAAGTTCTAAGTCATCAGGAGTTAATTTTTCGTTATTATTTAAAACAAGAATAATTAAATCGGCTGTATTAATTATTTTTTTACTCTTATCGACTCCGATTTTTTCAACGACATTGGCAGTTTCGCGGATACCAGCTGTGTCTAAAAAGTTAATTTTAATGCCATTAATAATGGTTTCCCCTTCAACAATATCACGCGTTGTCCCAGCGATGTCGGTAACGATAGCTTTATCTTCTTCTAAAAAAGCATTTAAAAGACTTGATTTACCAACATTTGGACGACCGATCATACAAATATTAATACCATTTTTAATAATTTTAGCATCATTAGAATTTTTTAATAATTCTTCTAATTTATTTTTAATAGGAAGTAACTTTTCTTTTAATTTTTGTAAAGTTATATCTTCGGCGTCTTCATATTCGGGATAGTCAATATTTACTTCGATATTAGCAATTAAACTCATGATATCTTTTCTAATTTCAGTAATTAAGTTCTTTAAAGATCCTGTTAGTTGGTTCATAGATAGTCGTAAAGATTTATCGGTTGATGAGTTGATAACATCTTCGATAGCTTCAGCTTCAGTTAAATCAATACGACCATTTAAGAAGGCTCTTTTCGTAAATTCACCAGGCTGGGCAAGACGAGCGCCGTTTACAAGGCACAATTCTAAAACTTTATTGGTAGAAGCAATACCACCATGGGTATTTATTTCAACTATATCTTCAGTTGTGTAAGTTTTCGGAGCAAGCATGACAGATACTAAAACTTCATCAATAATAGTGCCATTTTTATCAACAATATAGCCATGATTAATAGTGTGACTGGCTACTTTTTTTAAATCTTTACCTTTAAAAATTGAACTCGCAATCTCTAAAGCAGTTGGGCCGCTTAATCTAATAATTGAGATGGCACCAACTCCGCTAGCTGTTGATATAGCAACGATTGTATCTTCCATAAACATCCTTCTTTCTTATGTTTTTTGACTGCTTAAATGATATCACAATTCTTTCTAATTGTGGACGTTTTACTAGTGACATTTAAAATTTTTTGCATAATTTTACACTTGTTTTTTTACTTAATTTTGTTAAAAGTCACTAATTAGCAATCAAAATCGATTTAATATTTTTTTTTAATTTATTTAATTAAATATTTAAGATAAGCTGTATTATAACATAAAGATTAAGTTAAAGATAATTTTTCTAATAATTAATAATTAATTTAGTTGCTTTGATGATACAGGAAAATTTTTAATACAATATCAAAGCCTAAAAAAAGAAGAACTAGTCTTCTTGATCTGCAATAAACTTAATTACAATATGACGGTTTGGTTCTTCGCCAATAGAAACTGTTGATATTTCTTTTTCGTCTTTTAAGGCATTGTGGATAATACGGCGTTCATAAGAGTTCATATTATCAAGTTCTACGGCATTTTTTGTTTTTTTAACATCATTTGCTACTTTTTTAGCTAGACGAACTAAATTTTCTTCTCTTTGTTCTTGATAATTATTAACATTTAAAACTACATTTGGATAAATTTTTAATTGTTGATAAGTATGTTTACAAACTATCATTTGTAGAGCTTTAAGAGTACGACCGTCTTTACCAATTAAAATAGCATTATTGTTAGAATCCATATTGATAATAATTTGGTCATTATGAAATTTAGTTGATATCTTTACTTCTAAGTGCATATTGGTTAATAACTCATCTAGGTAATTAATAACAAAAGCGGATATTTCTTCTAAGTTGTTAACAGAGTTATCCACAGTATTTTTTACTTCTTCTTCCATATTATCTTGCTTCCTTTATTTTCTTCATAACAAAATTTTGAACGATACCAAAGACATTATTAACAATCCAGTAAAGAGCTAAGGCAGTTGGCAATGAAAGTGAGGCCATTAAAATCATAAACATCATGATATAAGTCATAGTTTTAGTTTGACGCATCATATCTGAATTACCATCTTGTGGTTGGTTTGCCATAGCTTGTTTAAATGAGAAGAATGTACTTACAGCAATAATAACAAGTAAAATTAGATAAATGTAATTACCACTAGCAAGGGCTTTGCTTGGTGTCATGCCTAAATTCATATTCCATAAAGTACCTTCGAAAATAGCTGGAACTCTGTTGATTGCTTCTAAAAACGCAAATAACAAAGGTAATTGAATTAGGGAAGTTAGGCAACTACTAGCCGGATTGATGTTATATTTACGATAGATTAGCATCATTTCTTGAGACTTTTGCATCATGGCTTCATTATCAGTACGATTTGCATATTTTTGTTCTAATTTATTTAATTCTTTACTAGCTTTTTTCATATTTTCTGATTGAGCCATAGTATTCTTAGTTAGAGGAATTAAAATAATACGAATTAATAAACTAATAATAATTACTGATAAACCATAGTTTTTAACAATTTCACCTAATTTTAAGATTAACCAAGCAAGTGGTTTAACAAAAATACTTTCCCATAAACTTTGATACTTAATATCAGTAGGTTTAAAATCTTCACATGAAGGTAAATCTTCTAACTTAGTTGTTAATTTATCATCATATTTTTCATAAACTTGATATAACTCATCAGTAATAGGCTTACATAAGATATTAGAAGTTAAGGTTTGACCAGTTGTTTCATTAATAACTTGTCTTTTGTCATCATCTTTAACATATTTTGTACAACCTACTGTGAGGAAAACCATAAGGGTTAGTATTCCGATTTTAATTTTTTTGTTCATTTAATCTCCTTTATTAAACTTGCAAAACTTGTATTCATTTCATTAAACGTAACATTTTTACAAGTGTTCTTTATCATTATAATATATTTAGTAGAATTTTTGAATTCTTTTTTATAGTTATCCACAAGGAAACGAACTTGTCTTTTTATTTTGTTACGATCAACCGCGGTACCAAAACTTTTTTTGACCGCAATACCAAACTGTGGATAACTTTGTGGATAACTTTTTACATAGATAGTAAACAGTTTATTAGTAACAAATTTTTTGTTGTGAATAATTTCTTGGAAATCTTCATTAGATTTAACCATTTCTATTCTTTTCATACTAACTCCTTAAGGAAAAAACCACTTGGTAGTGGTTTACTTACATAATACTTTACGTCCTTTTTTTCTTCTTGATTTAAGAATATTGCTTTCTTTTCTAGCAAAGAAACCATGTTTTTTAGCTTTTTTGCGTTGATTTGGTTGATAAGTTCTTTTCATTTTGACACCTCCACATCTAATTAGCAAAGTTATTATAATAAAATTTTTAGGATATTGTCAAGGTTTTAGTGATTATTCTTAT
>CAKOKF010000013.1 GCA_934090775.1 uncultured Bacilli bacterium | reverse complement strand
ATTCGTGTTCCTTATGCGAAAAAAGAACTTAACAGCCGTAACCAAATTACTGCCGATGCCATTGGGTATACTGAGTTGCCAAAAAGAATAGCTAAAAACTTAGGGATTGTAACTTCCACCGCTAATATAACTAATAACTATGTTAAATACGGTGAAACCATTCCTGCTAACAGCTTCTTCTATAAAGATTATATTGTTTCCTTTGAAGAAGCGACTACTAATGAATTTTCGGATATTCCTGATGGCTATACAGCTTATAACTTAGCTGTAGATATTAATTCAACTTATGGTAATTCCATTTATACTGGTAACTATGTTGATTTGTTTGTTAAAGCAACCTCAACAGCAAACCGAGTTATCTTTGGTCGTCTTATTCAAGGTATTAAAGTTTTAGCGGTCCTAGATTCCGCTGGTAACGATGTCTTTGAATCATCAACCGAAGATAGAACCCCAGCGCAAATGTGGTTTGCTCTTCCAGATGAATTATATACATTACTTAAGAAAACTGAGTATATCGGTGGTATAAGCGTTATGCCAATTCCAAGAAATGCTAGTTATTCTGCAACAGATAGAGATGCTACTATTGATTCCCAATACATTCAAAACTTCATTCTATCTAAGTCAATTACTGTTAATCAAAACTTTAGTACTCAAAGTACTACTAACCAAGATAATACTAATTTAGGAGAATAGAAAGGAATATTTATGAAAAATGTACTTGCCCCTTTAAAAAGGTTTATTCAAAATAAAAATACTGTAACTATTATATGTATAGTAGTGGGAATATTAACGCTTGTTATTGGTTATAACTATCGTGTTAATAAAGCTATTGACTTAGTAACTATTCCTTATGCTCTAAAAGAAATACCAAGAAAAACGCAAATTACTAAAGATATGATCGGACATGTTAAAGTCCCTCGTTCTTTAGTTAAAAATGCGAAAAACATTATTCAAACTGATAAAGAATTAATTAATTATTATTCTAGTTATTCAACTGATATTCCAGCAAAAAGCCTATTTTATACCGAGTCAGTCTTAAAAGAAGAACAAATGCCTGATTATGCTTTTATGAATATGCAAGATGGTTATACAGTTTACTCTCTAAAAGTAAATAATAAATCTACTTATTCTAATCGTTTCCGTCCGGGTGATTATATTGATCTTTATATGGAAGCTAAAGATAATGGCAAAGTTATGATGGCTATTTTAGTTAAATCAATTAAGATTAAAGCTATTAAAGATTCCGCTGGTAATTCAATTTTAGAAAACACCTTATCTGGTGGCACCCCTTCCGCTTTATTATTCGAAGTACAAGATAGTCTATTTGACTTACTAAAGAAAAGTGAATATGTCAACAATGTGGAAATTATTCCCGTTCCAAGAAACTCAAATTATACTAAAGAAGAAGGTTCAACAACCGTTTCTACTGAAGAAATAACTAATTATATTTATAATAAAACGGAGACTATTACCAATTAGAAAGAATGTGATTTATAATGAATGAAGCAATATTTGAACAAATGGACTTCGGTCCGTTGGCAGAATTTTTAGCCGATGATGATATTACCGATATATCATATTCTAATAATGGTCAAGTTTGGTTAAAAACTTTATCGAAGGGCGTTTATCAAGTTGAACGCCCCGACATTAATAACCCTTTTATGGAAAAGTTAGCTTTCCAATGTTCTAATGTTATGGGTAAAACCTTTAATATGGCTCATCCTTTATTGGATGCTGAATCAGCTGAGCTTCGTATGAATTTCGTTCATGAGTCAATTGCCACTAATGGTATCGCTTGTTTAATTCGTAAAACGCCAGCTAAAATTCGTTTGAATAAAGAAAAGCTTTTAAATGAAGAATATATTACAGAAACCTTACATGATTTTCTTATGAATTGTGTTGCTGGTCACTGTAATATTATAGTTGCCGGTGAAACTGGTTCTGGTAAAACTGAGCTTTTAAAATATTTAGCTAGTCATATTAAAGAAAATGAAAAGATAATTACCATTGAAGATACCTTGGAATTACACTTAGACCGTATATTTCCTCATCGTGATATTGTGGCAATGAAAACTAATAATATTTGTAGTTATACTGATGTTTTAGTAGCCTGCATGCGTCAAAACCCAATTTGGATCTTACTATCTGAGGTTCGTTCCGGCGAAGCCGTTATGTCTATTCGTAATGCGATATCTTCTGGTCATAATATTTTATCAACTATCCATGCTGATAAAGCCTCATCCATACCAATGCGTATGTATTCCTTAATGGAATCTAGTCAAGATGTTACGCAGTTCTTAACGACAATTCATCGTTATGTCCAATTAGGGGTTTATGTTAAAGGTTACTTTAGTAAAAAGTTTAATCGTTTTCAAAGAGAAATTATTGAAGTTTGTGAGTTTTATGTTGATGAAAATAATAAACCATGTACTAATGAGATTTATAAAAAAGCCTTGGATGGTCATTATAGTTTAAAAAATCCAACCCAACATTTATTAGATTATTTAAGTATTCAAAATGTTATGTTAGATAAAGATACCTTCCATATTGGTGACAATCCGGAGTATGATGGGGATATTGAAGCTGATTTAAAGAAATATCATGAAGAAGAAGCAGCTATGCAAAGTAGTAGTGGTGATAATACTAATTCCAATGCTAGTAACAATGCAACTTCTTCTAGTAATGTCGCACCTGCAAGTAGCGGTTCAAATAATAGTGCTATTCAAAGTAACAATGGTACTAATGAATCTAACTTAGCGACTTCAATTCTAAACACAAACACTTTAGAAAATAATAATCTTAATCAAAATCAAGGGAGTTCAAATGGTTCGTTAAATAATACTAATGACTTAAATCCTTTTGGCTCTAATAGTCAAATAAATATGGCCAGTCAAATAAATCCAATGAATCAATTTAGTCAACCAAGTCCAATTAATCAAACTACACAAGACTTTCCAACTGGTCAAACTATGCAAGGAAGTCAGCCGGTTCAAGGAAGTCCTGTACCTAATCAAAACAACATGAATAATAATCCAAACTTTATGGGAACTAATAATCTTAACGGACCACTAAACAACAATCAATCAAACAAATTCGTACAACCTATACCAAGACCTTTAAATAACGAAGAAGTTTTATAGGAGGAATAAAAATGGAGTTAATAATTTTAATTGCTTTAGCACTTTTTGCTTTTTCATATCGTAATAGTGCCGATGCCTCGGCTAGTGGAGCCTTTAAATTCATTCAAAATGGTGTAACTAATCTCTATGAAAAATATGCCCCTTATAGCTATAAAGAAGTACGTGAAAAAACAAAAGAACTAGGAGAAGAATATACCCCTAAACAGTATATTGGCCAAGTCGTCTTATTTGGCGTTGTAGCCGGCGGTATTGCTTATCTTTACTTCTATAATCTATTTATAACTGCTCTTTATGCTTTAATAGCGATTGCCTTTATCCCTTATCTTTCTTACTTACGTACCCAAAGAATTTATTCAGAATACATCTTTGAACAAATTCAAACTTATACTACTAATGTTATTATGGAATTTAATACGACCCAAAGTTTTGTTAAATCCTTAGAAGGTGTAGTAGAATCAGGTATTTTAGAAAAACCCGTCGTTGATGATGTTAAAACTATGATTGATATGGCTTATGCTAATGGTACTATTGACCAATCAATAGCTTACTTTAATGAAAAATATCCATATTATATGGTAAAAAATATGCACCAGCTTTTCTACCAAATTACCAAAGAAGGTTCAAGAGATGCTGGTGAATCTTTAGAAAATATGTCTTTAGATATCGATGCTTTAGTAGAAAGTGTATACCGTGATAGAATGGATAGAGCAAACTTCCATAAAAAGTTCTTAACCTTCGGTATGGCCTTATTCTTACTAGCGGCCGTTATGCAGTTCCTATTAGGTAAAGACTCATATATCAAACTACTAGATATGTGGTATGTTAAATTAATCTTACATTTAATCATCATTGTTAACTGTTACTTCTTACTTACTGGTGAGAAATATTATAATGAAGATGTGGGGGTAGAGTAATTATGTATTTTGAAATATTAGGATTATCCGCATTATATATCTTTATCTTAAATAAAACTAAAGTTATTGATATTAAAAAATGTATCAATGATAATGTTGGTTACTTCTTAAGATTTAAAGAAAGTGATTATGACTTTTTAGTTAGAACTCGTTATGGTGAAGGTGTTGATCCCGACTACTTATTTGGTAAAAGAATAACTCAAGGATTAGTTACGGCTTTATTAGTAATTTGTTTCTTTATTAATAAGTTTAGTTATATATATGTTATTGTGGCTATTGTAGCAGGTATTTTGATCTTTAAATCTAGTTATAGTAATTTAAAGAGTTATTATAAGAATAATTTACATACCATTGATGCTATGTTACCTCATTACTTAAAAGGCTTAGAGATCTTAATTCAACACTATACCGTACCGGTTGCTATTGGAAAAAGTGTCGATACAGCCCCTGAAATATTTAAAAAAGGCTTATTAGAAATGATAGCTAAAATTAATTCGGGTGATAGTTCGATTGAACCTTATATGGAATTTGCTAGAACTTATCCGGTAAGAGATTCTATGCGTATGATGCGTTTACTATATCGTTTAGGTTTAGGACGTCAAGATAGAAAACAAGAACAGTTACTTAATTTTTCTAGATCTATTTCTAATCTTCAACAAAAAGCTCGTGATACGAAGTATAAAGAAAGATTAGATAAGATGGAAAATAAGACGATGAGTATGCTTATTTCGACTGGTCTTGGCGTTATGATTTTATTAGTACTTGCAGTAATGCAAATGATGAATGGTTAATATTAGAACTCTTTATTGAGTTCTTTTTTGAATCTTTAATTATTTTCCCACCCACCACTCCCAGAAGAGTATAGTTTATAAATGAAGGGAAAATAGAGATTATACATAAATTTATTGTTACTTAATTAACATAGCATTAAAATAATATAAATTTACAAAAGTGTGATAATCTTAGCTAAAAAAGCTGCAAAAGTGTGATAAAAATGGTTAAAATGCTTGCAAAAGCGTGATTTTTATGAAAACATGACTATTTTAAAGTAAATATATGTTACAAATGAATGATTATATGGTAGAGTATATGTAATTAGTTTTGGGGGGCAAGAAAGCATGATACTACCATTTGTTATAATACACAATTTAGAATTAGTTGTATTAGTTAAATTAATTGAATTTATAGTATATGCGACGTGTTTATGTTTAAAAGTTAAAATATAGATTTGGATATAATAAAAATTTAGAGAATCATAGCATTGAGGAAGTTTCCAAAAAATTTAAGGTATCGGTTACAAATGTATTGAATACTGAAAATAAATTATTTAATTTTTGGGGGTTAAATATTAATTATTTAGAAGAAAACTATTTATTAAAATTTGATAAACAAATGCTTTTAAATATTAAAAAAATTGAGATATAGAGCGATATGCTAAAAGAATATGTGGAGAAGAATAGATAATGAAAAAGATTATAGAAAACGAAGAAGTTGTATTTGATGCAAGAAAAAATATGAAGTTTATAAGAAATTTAGGAGATGGTGGTACTGGGGAAGCAAAATTGTTTTATGATCAAAGTGTCGATATGTATTTTGCTATAAAAAAATACAATCCAAAGCCTGGAAATAATCGGGATGATTGCTATAAAAAATTTGTGGATGAAATTAAGATTTTATTTCAAATATTCCATGAAAATATTGTTAGAATATACTATTATTATCTTTATCCTATTAATAAAATTGGATATATTCAAATGGAATATATAGATGGTACTTCAATAGATAATATCAAACCATCGGACTATAATAAAAAGTGGGAAGATTATTTTGTTGATACAATAAATGCCTTTGATTATTTACATAAAAAGAATATATTGCATAGAGATATTAGAGCAAATAATTTCATGATTGACAAAAATGGTGTTTTAAAAATTATAGATTTTGGTTTTGGAAAAAAATTAAGTGATACATGTAATAAAAATAGTGTTTTATTAAATTGGCCAGTAAGCACTGTGCCAGAAGAGGTTGTTAATAACCATGAATACAACTTTTCAACTGAAATTTATTATATAGGTAAAATGTTTGAAAAACTTATAGGCAACGAAGAGTTTTTATATAAAAATATTTTAAGTAAAATGACTGAATGTAATATCGCAAAGAGATATTCGAGCTGTGAAGAAATAAAAGCAGATATTTCAAGTAATTTATTTAATCGAATAGCATTTAGTCAAAGTGAAATAAATACTTATCGCAATTTTTCAAAAGGTTTATGTGATTCAATTGCAAAGTATTTAGGATTTCCAATATTTAATACTGATTTTGAAAAAATTTATGTAAAATTAGAAAAAATAATTGTTTCGTCATCTTTAGAAGAAAATATACAAAATAATCAAGATTTAATTAGCGTTTTCATTCTAAGCAATTTCAACTATTATCCGAAAAAAGAGATAGCGGTTAAATATGTAAAAAACTTTTATAAATTACTAAGCAAAAGTGAAAATACAAAAAGAGAAATTATTTTGGACAATTTAATTTCTAGACTAAAAAGTATAAAAGTAGAATATGATTACGATGACTTACCTTTTTAATTATTAAAAGTTAAATAAAATATTTGCTCTAGGCGTCTCAAGACAATAAAGATATTAATGGTGATTTCTGTTATTAAGTAAAATATAATGACTTTAAAACAGAATTTTAAAATTTCAGCAAGAATTGGAAAAAACATGCTTACGATTGCAGTATAACATTTTAAACTGACTGCAAAAAAACATAAAACTAGTAAAATAATTGATATGATTGTTAAAAAATAAATAGTGTTATAAGTAGAAGTTATTATTTTCCGCTGTTTATCATTACAATTTTTGTATGATTTAGATGTTACTATTCCAATTATAGCTAAAAATACAGATGTTAGAATTGCAAGGGCACTAATAACGTTTTGGCAAAAATCAATTGATATTAAATCAGTATTACCAATGAAAACAGAAAGGATAAACGGAACTATAAATATATTAATAAAATTGTAAATGTCCTTAGTTTTTCTTTCTTCTTTTTTTCTTAGGATAGACATAATTTGTTCTTTGAAAATTGTTGAAATATTTATATAATCGCTTTTTGGACCGCATAGATTCCATATGATATGAATAGTCAAAATAATAATCACAAGTACATTTATTTTCATTTTTATCACTTTCCATCAACTAAATTACTTAAATAAGAATTGGCTCGTTGTAACATTGCAAAATCCATTTTTTCGGGCACTAAAGTTCCATCTCTTTCTAAAACGTCATCAGGCAAATCTTCAACTAGATATAAATCCTCTATATTTCTTACACTTATTTTTTTAGTTCTTCCATTTGTTTTTACCGTAAAAGATAGATCGTTGTAACAAGTACCACCAATTTCATAAAGTTCTTGTTCCTGAGATATTAAAGATAAAATCTTGTCCACAAATGTTTCGGCATTTTTAAACTTTATTAAGTTGATTGTGGTTTCTTCTCTTCCTCCGTTGACATCAAACATACTTGAGAAAGCTGAATTTGTTTTATTTTTTATGAGATGTACCTGTTTAAATGCTCCATTTTTAATTAATTGCTCCAATTCATCTTTGGATGCCATAGAATTGAAAATTGGAATTACATGAAAATAATTGGCAAAAAATTTTTTAAAAATGCTATAAGTTATTGTTTTAATTCCATATTTACCGATAACTTCCATAAGTACAATTCCTTTATAAACTTGTTTGTCATCATGTATTATATTTTTATTTTTATGAAAAACAAACATTATTCTAAAGTCCTTTACATCAGCATTATTAATCGTTTTATTATAAACAATTTCTTGCGTATCCACGCTAATAATATCTGATTTAATTCCATAATCACCACAACAAATAGTAAAGGCGATTGTGATAATACTGCCATCATCAGTTAATTTGTAACTATCTTTTTTAGTAAAAAAATATTTTTTATACCTATTAATTAACTTTGGTGCTTGATTTTCAGTGTAAAATTTCTTAATTGCTTCTATGACATTATTTTTGCCTAATGGACAATTTTTATTGTTTTCAGAAAAATCAGAAAAGAATGGTACTGTTGTATCTTTTCTACTATTTTTAACTTTAAATTGAAAACTATTTATATTTACTCCTGCACTCATAAAATTTCTCCATTTACCAAAGTATTATACACGAAATAATTTAATATTCAAGAAAAACGAAAACGTCGCTTTAATTCATTTGCGACGCCTTATTCTGCTCCTTTATGGAATAACACTACATATACAGTTTTAAATAATATTTTAATGTCCATTTTAAGACTAGCGTGATTAGAATAAAATTCTTCTAATTTTAATCTTTCTTCAAAAGTAGTATTACTTCTACCATTTACTTGCCAGTAGCCAGTAAGACCAGGTTTAGTTTTAACTATTGTTTCAAAAGATTCTCCCATATCTTCTTTTTCTCTTGGTAAATATGGTCTATTACCAATTAAAGACATATCACCTTTTAAGACATTTACTAACTGAGGTAATTCATCTAAAGAAGTTCTTCTAAGAATTTTACCCATTTTAGTAATTCTTGGATCATTTTTAAATTTCCTATTTAATTTATATTCTTTTCTAGCCTCTTTATCATTTTTTAATATTTCTTCTAATACTTTATCAGCATCTACTACCATACTTCTAAATTTATAAAATTTAAAAGTTTTTCCATTCTTACCAATTCTATCTTGACTAAAAAAGATAGCTGCATAATCTTTATTTAAAATATAGGATATTTTTACTATAAGTGCGATAGGTAATAGAAATAAACAGCCTATTAAAGAACAAATTATATCAAATAATCTTTTAATTATAAAATATAATGTCTTTCTAATAGAAAAAGAACTAGTGCCTTCTAATGTTGCTTCACTATTCATAATAACACTCCCCAAACTACAATTAATTAACTTAAAGCAAAGTAATTGTATCATATAAATTAATAATATGGTATAGGTTTTTTATGGAAAATAGAAAATTTTTGACTTAATGATATAGAAATAATATAATGATGCTTAAGAAAGGAATAAAAATAGGATGTATAATGATATAAGAGATATAGAAGCAATTGTTAATAAGTTTGTTGAAGATAATAAATTAGATAAAAATACATTTGAAGTAAGTAATATTTCACGTGCAACTGGCGGTGTGTGTAAAAGGGTTATTAATACCTCAAAAGTAAAAAACGAATCATGTAGATATGTAATAAAATATTATATTAATTTACATTTATTTATAATATGGAACTATAGTAAATGTAAGAATATGAGTTATAGTATTAAAACGATAGAAAAAAGTTTGAAAGTAGGTCGAAGAAATGCTCCTAAAGGAGTTGGTAATATGTCCAATGATTGTTATTCGGTTTATTTTGAAAATGAAAAAAATTTATTAATTTTGTTAAATACAATTATTAATAATATTAGTTAAATTAATACAAATTTAAAATATGCAAGCATTTTTTATAGAAACTAGTTAGTATATATGGTAATATATTAATGGTTATAAAAAGTGTTTCTTTTTTTTAACTAATTATTTATTTTACTTTGACTTTAAATAAATAATTAGTATAATATTAAAAGATTTAATTTGTTAAGTTTATTAATTTATATGTTATGAAGTAAAGGAAGTAGATGTAATGGAAACCAAAGAACCAATAAGGGTTGCCTCCGTCATAGGCCGCTATATCGGTGGTGGTGTTGAGGCTGTTACCATAAATTATTATAGAAATATTGATAAAAATAAAGTTCAACTTGATTTTATATGTGATGAAGATTCAACTAATATTCCTTATGAAGAAATTGAAGAAATGGGCGGAAAAGTTATTATCATACCTTCTTATAGTAAACCTTTTAAATATCATAAAGAATTAAAAAGAGTATTAAAAGAAGGTAATTATAAAATAGTTCACTCTAATATTAATACATTATCGGTATTTAGTTTATTTGCCGCTAAATGTGCAGGCGTTCCTGTAAGAATAGCGCATAGTCATAGTACAACTAATAAAAAAGAAAAAAAGAAAAACTTAATGAAACAAGTATTAAGACCTTTTAGTAAAGTATTCGCAACTGACTATATGTGTTGTTCAGAACTTGCTGGAAGATGGTTATTTGGTGATAAAGAATATGATAAAGGTAATGTTTATTTACTAAATAATGCTATTGATTTAGATAAGTTTAAATATAATGAATCTTTAAGAAAAAAGAAAAGAAAAGAACTTGGTATTAAAGATGATGCTTTAGTAATTGGACATATCGGGAGATTTGTTGCTCAAAAGAATCATGATTTTTTAATAGATATATTTAATGAGATTCATAAGAAGAATAATAATTCTATTTTATTACTTGCAGGACAAGGTCCTTTAATGGAAGATATTAAAAATAAAGTTAAAGAATTAAACTTAGATGATAGTGTTAAATTCTTAGGACAAAGAAACGATGCTAATGAATTATATCAGGCTTTTGATGTATTCTTACTTCCTTCTTTATATGAAGGGTTACCAGTAGTAGGAGTAGAGGCTCAAGCCGCAGGGTTACTATGTTATTTATCTGATGATATGACTAAAGAAACTAAAGTATTAGATATAACTAAATTTATGTCATTAAATAATACACCAGAAGAGTGGGCAGATAATATCTTAGATGATGTAAAAAAATATAAAAGAATAGATACTTCTAAAGAAATGACGGCTAAAAACTTTAATATTAAAGAAGAAGCAAAGAAATTAGAAGAATATTACTTAAATCTATATAATAATGGTGGTGAGTGAGATGAAAAAAGTTGGAATAGTATCTTGTTATTTTAAAAATAACTATGGTAGTATGTTACAAGCTTATGCTACTAAAAAAATATTAGATAATAATAATATTCCTAATGAAACTATTAATATAGATAATAATATTGATTTTAAAAAAGGGAAAAGAAAATATTATGCTTCTCAATTATTTAATTTTAAATTTATAAAATCTAAATTTGGAATGATTAAATTAAAACTAGATAAAAAAATAGTGAAAGATTTAGGAAAGAATATTAGTATTAGAGATTCTAAGTATAAAGAATTTAGAAAAGAATTTAATTTATCTATTTCTTGTCCTGATTATAAATCTTTAAGTGAGATGGCTGCTGCTAAATATTCTGATGTTATAGTAGGTTCTGACCAATTATGGTTACCGGTTAATGTTGTTTCTGATTATTATACATTAAACTGGGTTTCAGATAATATTAATAAAATAAGTTATGCTACATCTTTTGGTATTTCTAAAATTCCTGATAAGTATGCTGATGAATATAAAAAGTTCTTATCTAGAATAAATTACTTGTCAGTAAGAGAAGAATCTGGTAAAAAGATATGTGATGAATATGGAATTTCATCAAAAGTGGTATGTGATCCAACTATTCTTTTAACTAAAGAAGAATGGGAACAAGTATCTATTCAAGAAAGAATTATTCCTGATAAGTATATTTTATGTTACTTTTTAGGAAGTAATATTGAACATCGTAAATTTACTGAAAAACTAAGAGAGAAGACTGGTTATAAAATAGTTTCGTTAAATCATGCTGATGAATATGTTAAGTATTCAGATATATTTGCTGATATAACTCCTTATGATATAGGACCAAGAGAATGGATTAATTTAATAAAAAATGCTGAATATATTTGTACAGATTCATTTCATGGAACGGTATTTAGTTTATTATTTAATAAGACTTTCTTTGATTTTAGAAGGTATAGTGAAAGTAATAAAATGTCTACTAATTCTAGAATAGATTCTTTATTAGATTTAGCAGGTGTTGATAAAAATAGAATATTAACTGGTAATGAAGATGTAGATACAGTTATTAAATATAAAATTAATTATAATAAAGTTAATAAAAATATTGATAAAATAAGACAAGAATCAAAAAAGTGGTTATTAAGTTCAATTACCTATAAAGCAAAAGAAACAAAAGATAAATTTGTTAAAATAGAAGAAAAAGATTTATGTTGTGGTTGTACTGCTTGTTATTCTGTATGTCCTAAAAATGCTATTAAGATGGTAAGAGATAATGAAGGCTTTCTATACCCAGAAGTAGATAAAGAAAAATGTGTCAATTGTGGAATGTGTAAGAAAGTATGTCCAATATTAAATAAGTATAAATTAAAGGAATTTAAACAAAAAGGATATATATTTCAATATAATGATACTGAAATAAGAAAAGAAAGTACATCCGGTGGTGCTTATACTGCTTTAGCTGAATACATTTTAGATAAAAACGGCATTGTATATGGAGTTGCTATGGAAAACTTCTATGTTAAAAATATAAGAGTAACATTTAAAGAAGAGTTATATAAATTTAGAAATAGCAAATATGTACAAAGTGATAAAAATGAAACTTTTAAGATGGTAAAAAAAGATTTGACAGATAATAAACTTGTTTTATACAGCGGTACTGTCTGTGAAATTGAAGGATTAAAATCTTTCTTAGGTAAAGAATATCCTAATTTAGTAACGGTTGATGTAATTTGTAGAGCTGTTCCAAGTCCATTACTTTGGCAAAAATATATTGAATTTAGAAATAGTAATAACAAGGCAACTAAGGCATATTTTCGAAAAAAAGTTTATGGATATAAATATTCCAATTTAACGCTAGAAAATGATAATGAAATTTTATATAAAAACGGCATAGATTCGGATCCGTATTTACGTGCTTTTTTCTCAAATATAGCTTGCAGACCTTCATGTTATAATTGCCATTTTAAAAAGCAAAATCATATATCAGATTTTACTATTTGGGACTGTTTTGATGTTGACAAATATGATGAAGATTTTGATGATGATATTGGAACAACTAGAATATTAATTAATAGTCAAAACGGTTTGGATATCTTTAGCGCGATAAAAGACAAACACAAATATAAAGAAGTAGATGTTGATAAATTAGTTAATAATTTTCATCAGATGTTTAATCCAATAAAGTACAATTCAAAAAGAACCAAGTTTTTTAAAGACTTAAATACTGAAAATTTTGAATATATAATAAAAAAATATTATCCAAATTCATTTAAATGTAAATTGGAAAAATATAGTAGAATTTTCTTAATTAAGCTTGGAATTTATAAACCATTGCTTAAATTAGGCAAGAAAATAAGAAAGCGTGATTAAAGTGAAAACAGAACCTGTTAGAGTATTATATTTCGTTGATAGAATGCTTAGAGGTGGAATTCAAAGCCTTGTGATTGATTGGGTTTCTAGATTTGATAAAAATAAAATTCATGTTGACTTTTTATTGTTAGATGATGGTAAAGAATATGAATTAGAACAAACATTAAAAGAATTAGGATGTACTGTTTATAAATTAAAAGGAATATGGGTTAAAACGCCAATTGATTTTATTAAATATAGGTATGCAGTAAAGAATTTTTTTAAAGAACATCATGATTACAGAGTAGTTCACATGCATTCTTCTAGTAAAAACTATATGATTTTAAAATATGCTAAAAAATATGGTATTCCGATAAGAATAGCACATAGTCATAATATAGATTTTCAAACTAAAAATCCTTTAAAAAAATTAATTGGTAACTTATTTAAAAAGCCTCTAATAAAGTATGCAACAGACTATTTTGCATGTTCAAAGATTGCTGGTGAATGGTTATTTGGTAAAGATATAGTAGAATCTGATAAATTTAGAGTTATACATAATGCGATTGATTATGATAAGTTTAAATATAATGATGATATTCGTAATGAAATAAGAAGAAAATTAGGGCTTAATGATTCGGATATTGTAATTGGACATGTTGGAAGATTTGTTACTCAAAAAAATCACAGTTTTTTAATTGATGTGTTTTATAAATGTTATGAGCAAAATAATAATTATAAACTTTTATTAGTTGGAACTGGTGAGCTAGAAGAATTTATCAAAGAAAAAGTGAGAAGTCTGGGCATAGAAAATAATGTGATATTTGCTGGTTTTCAATCAAATGTTAATGAGTATATGCACGCAATGGATTTATTTGTTTTCCCAAGCTTATTTGAAGGCTTAGGATTGGTTCTTATAGAGGCTCAAGCGTGTGGTCTTCCTTGTTTTTGCACAGCAAACTCAATACCAAAAGATGTTAAAATTTTGAATAATTTAAAATTTATTTCTTTGAATGATAGTGCTTTAGAATGGTCTAAAAAAATAATTTCTTCTAAATCAAGAATTAACGATACTAATACATATAAAGAATTCAAAAAAAAGAATTATTTAATTTCGGATATCGTAATTGAATTGGAAGATAAATATATGTCAATATAGGAGGTGAGAATTTGAAAAAGTTAAAAATATCTGTTGTGGTTCCAGTTTTCAATTCTGAAAAATATTTAGAAAAATGCATTGATTCAATAATTAATCAAACATATAAAAATATAGAAATTATCTTGATAAATGATGGGTCTAGTGATAAAAGTGAAGAAATATGTAATAGCTATTTAAAAACATATAAGAATATAAAATTAATAAATCAATCTAACAGTGGGGTGAGTGTTGCTAGAAATAATGGATTAAAATCTTCAGCCGGTGATTATGTACTATTTGTCGATTCAGACGATTGGTTAGAAAAAGATATGTTAGAAATAATGGTTAAAGAGATAGATAATTTTGATATAGATATAGTTAGATGTGAATACTTTGTTGAAAACAATCCTGTTTTGGAAGATAAATATTTTAAAAAAATATATTTTAAAAATGTAGAGATAAAAAATAATAATTATTTGATTGAAAATATAACAAATTATAATATTAATCCTGCGGTGTGGATGATGCTCATAAAAAGAGAATTAGCTGTTAAGCACAAGTTTACTTCAAACATAGGCTATGGTGAGGATTTAATATATTCACTTGATTTATTATTGGATTCTAAAAAAATAAAAATAATTCCCCATGCATTTTATCACTACCGATTAAGTGATAATAGTGCAAGCCGCAATCCTGCAAAATATACTAGAAACATTGAAAATTTAATAAAGTTGCATTCATACATAAAGGAAATTTTAACAAAAAATGGTATAAATAATAGTCGGATTGAAAAAAATTCAATAAAATCATATTATTATCTTATAATTTGGTATGAATATTTAAAGTTTAATGCTTCCGCTTTAGATGAAAATAGTTTTATTGAAGAATTAAAAAAAATAAGAAATTCTAATGAGTATGTTGTCTGCTTGAAAAAATATGGTAAGAATTGTAATTTGAAATTAAATAGAAAATTGATTATTTGGTTTTTTGATAATGAATTTTATTTTATGATATTGTTTACTTTAAAATTAAAGAAATATCTTAAAGGTGGTGGAAGACATTGAAAAATATAATACTATCAATTATAATTCCAGCATACAATAGTGAAAATAGTATTCAAAAATGCTTAAAAAGTATTATTCCACAACTAAATAAAAGTTGTGAATTAATAGTTATAAATGATGGTTCAAAAGACAAAACAGAAAATATAGTAAAAGAAATATTTCAACAGTATGAATCATTAACCAATTTAATTTACATTTATCAAGAAAATAGCGGTGTAAGTAAAACAAGAAATAAGGGAATTGATATTTCTAGTGGAAAATATTTGTGGTTTATTGATAGTGATGATTTTGTTGAAAGCATATATGTAAATGATGTATATAGATATTTAAATGAACAATTTGATATTATGTTGTTTGATTATACTGTTGTTGGAAGTGCAAAAAATATTAATGAACCTAAGCTTGAAGATATTGAAATGAACAAAAACAGCTTTTTGAAACTTGTTTCGTCAAATTTTTTCACAACTTTTATTTCCGTTCCATGGAATAAAATTTATTTAAGAAGTATTATTGTTGAAAATAAAATATATTTTAATTGCAATTTGTTTTCAAACGAGGATTACTTATTTAACTTACATTATTATAATTATGTTAATTCAGCAGTAATTAATTCTAAAAAAATATATAATTATGTGGTAGAACAAAAAGAATCTTTATCTAAGCGTCAGAGAACACTCGAATATTCTTGGAATGTTACTAAAAAATTATATTTAAGTTTGATGAAACTATATGGTGAAAATAATAAACTGGTGTATGATTTTTTTATGGAAAGAATATATAATGATTTATCTATTTCAAAATATTCTATTAGTAATTTGTATAACATTTATAATGATGATATTTTCAAAAATATTGACAATTTTGAGCTATCTAATGGTGCATCTAAAAAAGCAAGATTTATTTATAAAAATTTGAAGTCACACAATATTTTAATCATTTACACATATTTTTTTGTTAAAAAGAAGTGGAGAAAATTATATGAAAAAAAGAGAAATTAATATTAAAAATATTTTGGTGAATTTGATAATATTGCTTCTGATTTTAATATTATTTTCTGGTTCAAATATTTTTAGTAATTATCAAAAATACTATTTTATATTGTTACTTGCAATACTTTTTGTATTAAGATTAAAAAATAAATTGTATATTAATAGATTGTCATTTATATTACTTTTCCAACTTATATTGTTGTTATTGACAATAACTTATAGCATAAATCCTTCAGAATCTCTGAATTTTGTATTTATTTTTGGGATATGTGTTTTCTTTGCAATTATAGGTTTTAAAAAAGTAGATGCTTTCAAAATACTTGATTGTATAGAAAATTATGCTTTCTTTTTTTCAATAATTATAATTATTTCTTTATTAAAACATGATTTGATAGTAACAAATTTATCGTTTCTGTTTCCGAATAACAATGCAATGTTAGTTACGCTTAATGAAATAAATTATAATATATTTTCTGGTTTAGCATTGGAGAGAGCTTATTCAGCATTTTGTATCAATATTGGAATTATATCCGTTTTGTCAAGATTGAATAAAAAACACAGTGTAACTAAATTTGATATTTTAAAATTAATAATATTTGTTATTGCTTTATTTAGCTGTGGAAAAAGAACATTGCTTGTTATTCCATTACTTGTTTTTATTTTCTTGCTTTTCATTAATGATTATAAAAAATTTGCATTAAATATATTGAAGTATACTGTTTTAGCGATATGTCTTGTTATTGTTTTGAAAACTTTTATTCCGACTGTTGATACATTATTGCAACGCTTTTCTGATAATGTTGGTGATAAGAGTTATAATGGAAGGACAGAATATTGGAAATATTGCAAAGAAATGCTCAATAATAGTCCATTATTTGGTAATGGAATAAATACATATAAGTCATATTTAAAGAGTAATAGTGAGCTTAAAGTTTATCATGCTCATAATATATATTTACAGTTACTAGGAGAATTGGGTATAATAGGTTTCTTATTGACCATATTTTTCTTTACTTCATGTTTATTTAGTATAATTTTATTCTATAAAAGAAACAAGAAAAGATTATCTTCAAAAGAAATATACGCTTTAAATTTTAGTATGGGAATACAATTACTTTTCTTATTATATGGCACGACAGGAAATACATTTTATTATTATGAACAATTGTTAACTTATTTTTTTAGTATTGCAATTTTTAATAGTATAGAATATGAGGTGAAGTATGAAAAAAATAGCAATAATTACATTTCATAGGGCAATTAATTACGGTGCTGTATTACAAGCTTATGCACTACAGAATTGCTTAAAAGAATTAGGATATGATGCGTTTGAAATTGATTATGTTCCAAGTCAAGAAATTCAAAAGTATAGACTTATTTCCTTGAAAAGAATTAAAAATCCAAAAAGATTTTTGATGGACATAATTAGTTTTCCAGAAAATTTAAAAAAACATAATAAATTTAATAATTTTTTAAATTCAAATATTTCTTTAACTTCCAGCAGATATGATTTGTCAGATTTAAAGAATAATCCTCCTCTAGCAGATGTTTTCATTACGGGCAGCGATCAGGTTTGGAATTATGAATTACTAAATGGAATTGATGATGCTTTCTTTTTGAATTTTGAAAGTGAAAAATTTTCTAAAAAAATTTCTTATGCAGCAAGCATTGGAAAGGAGTTTTTCTTAGAAAGCGATTATGGTGTTTTAAAAAAATATTTGCTTGATTTTTATGGTATATCAGTAAGAGAAAAAACGGCTATCAAGGCATTAAAAAAAATAGGTATAGATAATGCTGTAACCGTATGCGATCCTGTATTTTTAAACGAAAAACATTCTTGGAATAAGTTGTGTAGAAAACAATACAATAAACAAAAATATATTCTTTCATATATGCTTTCTAAGAGCGATGAGTATTGTAAGATGGTGTCGTTATTGGCAAAAGAAACTAATTTAAAAGTAGTATGCTTTGAAAAAAAGCCTCATTATGATTGCAAATTTGAAAAAAAATCATCTGCAGGACCAGATGAATTTGTAAATTTAATAAGGGATGCGGAATATGTCATCACAACATCATTTCACGCTACTGCTTTTTCAATAATATTTGAAAAAAAATTCTTTGTTTATCCATATAGTAAAACATCATCACGAGTTACTGATTTATTAGAAAAATTAGGTATTTCTAATAGAGCCGTAAATTCACTAGAAGAGTTTGAAAAACTTGATTTTGATGAGGACATAGATTATGAAAATGTTAATAAAATTTTAGAAAAAGAAAGAGAAAAGTCTATTAATTGGCTAATTGATGCTATAGAAAAGTAAGGAATGTGATTTGATGTGAGTAGAGAAAAAAATTTAGCTAAAAACACAATTATAATAACAATGGGGAAAATTTGTACTCAATTAATTACATTTTTTCTTTTGCCATTATATACTGGAATATTATCTACTGAAGAATATGGTACGGTTGATTTATTAAATACATTAGTTTCTCTTTTATTACCAATAGTTACATTTCAAGTTGAACAAGCCGTATTTAGGGAATTAATTGAAGTAAGAGGAAAAAATGATAAAGAATCAAGGATAATTTCTAGTGCAGTTATTACGGTAATATTTCAATGCATAGTATATTTAATAATATTTGCATTGATATCACCGTTTATAAATAATCATTATAAATTTTTCCTAGCAACTAATGTTGTAGCAAATATATTCTTATCTTTGCTTTTGCAGATTGCCAGAGGCTTTGGTGATAATAAAAAGTATGCTTTTGCAAGCTTTATTAGTGCCTTATCAACAATTGTTTTTAATGTTTTATTCTTGGTGGTTATAAAGTTAGGTGCCAACGGTATGCTACTTGGAACGATGCTTGGACAAATTGTGGCGACAATATATTTATTCATATCGTTGAAGCTTTATAAATATTTAAAAGTTAAAGATTATAAAAAAGAAGTAATAAAAAGTTTATGGAAGTATTCATTGCCATTAATACCAAATGCTATATCTTGGTGGGTCTTTAATGCTTCAGATCGTGTTATAGCAAGTGCCTTTTTAGGTGTTGATCAAAATGGAATTTTAGCAGCTTCTTTAA